>DASSGC010000484.1:0-7483 GCA_035693765.1 Acidimicrobiales bacterium | reverse complement strand
CTGACGAGGCGGCTGTACGCGGCGATCGAGGCCGCCGCCCGGGAGCACCCGACGGACCACTGGGTGCAGGCGTTCCGGGCGCGCGACGTCCCTGCCGGGCCGTGCCTCACCATCGAGCAGCACCTCCACGACGGCCAGGTGGTCCACAACCACATCTACGAGATCGTCGAGCACGAGCCGCTCGGGAGGGTGCGCCGAGTTCGCTATCCGGCCGTCTTCTCCGAATACGGCGAGCTGTGGCCGCGGGGCGGCCACCCTGAACTTCGCCGAGTCACGACAACGGACGGTGATGCACGTGCCTGAACACCTCGACGACGACCACGCCGACCTGCGCGACGGCGTGCGACGGGTCTGCTCGAAGTTCCCGGACTCCTACTGGCGGGATCGCGACGAGCGCCACGAGTTCCCCTGGGAGTTCTACGGGGCACTGGCCGAGGGGGGATGGATCGGCATCGCCATCCCCGAGGAGTACGGAGGCGGCGGCCAGGGGATCACCGAGGCGTCCATCGTCCTCGAAGAGGTGGCGGCCAGTGGCGCCGCCATGAACGGGTGCAGCGCCATCCACCTGTCGATCTTCGGCATGAGCCCGGTCGCGAGGTACGGGAGCCCGGAGATGCGGGCCCGGTACCTACCCCGGGTGGCCGCCGGCGACCTGCACGTCGCCTTCGGGGTCACGGAGCCCGACGCCGGCACGGACACCACCAGCATCACCACGCGCGCCAGCCTGCAGGGCGACCACTACGTCGTCCGAGGTGCGAAGGTGTGGATGACGAAGGCCTCCTACTCCGAGAAGACCCTGCTCCTCGTGCGGACCACGCCCCTCGACGAGGTGCGCAAGCGCACGGACGGGCTCACCCTCCTCCTCGCCGACCTCCAGGATCCCCGCGTCCACATCCGGCCCATCCCCAAGGTCGGCCGCAATGCGGTGGTGTCGTGCGAGGTGACCTTCGACGATCTCGAGGTGCCGGTGTCCGATCGGGTCGGGGAGGAGGGCGCGGGCTTCCGGTACCTGCTCGACGGCCTGAACCCGGAGCGCATCCTCGTGGCCGCCGAGGCGATCGGCATCGGCCGGGTGGCGATCCGCAAGGCCGTCGAGTACGCGAACTCCCGGGTGGTGTACGGGCACCCCATCGGCCGCAACCAGGGCATCGCCTTCCCCTTGGCTGCGGCCTACGCCAGGTTGCACGCCGCCGAGCTGGTCGTGCGCGAGGCCTCGCGGCGCTACGACCAGGGCCTGCACTGCGGCGAGCAGGCGAACATGGCCAAGTTCCTGGCTGCCGACGCCGCCTACGAGGCGGCAGACCAGGCCATGCAGACCTTCGGCGGGTTCGGGTACTCGACCGAGTTCGACGTCTCCCGCTACTGGCGTGAAGCGCGGCTCATGCGGATCGCCCCCATCCCCCAGGAGATGATCCTGAACTACCTCTCCGAGCACGTGCTGGGGCTCCCCCGCTCGTACGGCGTCCGGTGAGCGAGGGGCTCGACGTCGGCGGGCGCGTGCGACCGCAGATCACCATCGAGGAGTTCCGCGTCGGATGCGAGGCGTTCCTCGCCGCGCGCTACGAGCCGAAGGTCGTCACCAGGACCGCGTTCGTCTGGGGGCGGGGATCGGACGCGGTCGACCTGTTCGACGAGGTCGACCCGGCGGAGGAGCGAGCCACGGTGGCGGCGGTTCGCCGGTGGCGCAGGGAGCTGTGGGACAACGGGCTCGGCTGGATCTCGGGACCTCCCGAGCTGGGAGGCCGGGGCCTGCCCGCTCGCTACCAGAGAGCCTTCGACGAGCTGGCCGGCCGGTACGAGGTCCCGGGCAACGGGAAGCTCACCGCCTCCCTCGGCATCGTGGCCCCCGCGCTCGCGGCGCACGGCTCCCCGTCCCTGCAGCATCTGCTGCTGCCGGCGATGCATGCGGGGGACGTGATCGCGTGCCAGCTCTTCAGCGAACCGGGCGCCGGCTCCGACCTCGCATCCGTGTCCACGCGGGCGGTCCGGGACGGCGCGGGGTGGCGGATCACCGGCCAGAAGGTGTGGACGACAGGCGCGCACTACAGCGATGTCGGCATGGCGCTGTGCCGGACGGCGGATGGTCCCCGCCACAGGAACCTGACCGCCTTCGTCGTCGACATGCGCGACCCCGGCGTGGAGGTGCGCCCGCTGCGCCAGATGACGGGCGGTTCCGAGTTCAACGAGGTGTTCCTCACCGACGTGCGGGTCGCCGATGCGGACCGCCTCGGTGACGTCGGGGACGGGTGGGCCGTGGCGCTGACCACCCTGCGCCACGAGCGGCAGAACATCGGGGACCGGGGGTTCGGGGGCCGGGGGCTCCTCGGGATCGAGCGCTACCGCCGGATGGCCGAGGTGTTCGGGGTGTCCCGCGACCCGATCGTGCGCCAGGCCTTCGCCGATCTGGTGGTGCACCTGCGGGTCGGGAAGTACACCGGGTCCAGGGCCGCCGACCTCGCTCGCGCCGGGGGCGGCACCGGTGGCGAGGGACCGATCGCGAAGCTGCAGCTGGCCGCCAACTACCAGCGGATCAGCGACTACGTCGGACGGGTCATCGGCCCGGGGCTCGTCGCCGACACCGGCGCCTGGGGAACGTTCGCCTGGCGCGGGTTCGTCGTGGGAGCGCCGTCCATGCGCATCGGGGGCGGCACCGACGAGATCCTCAAGAACCAGCTGGCCGAACGCGTCCTCGGGCTACCGAAGGACGCCGTCGCACGGCCGGCGCCGTGATCCGACCCCTGGGATCTGACGCACTTGTCCACATGCGCCGCCGGCCGTAGTGTCGCCGCCGCATGGATCTCGACGTGACCGCCGCGCCCGTCCCGCCCCTGCAGGGCACGTTCGCCACCGTCGACGAGGCGATGGACGCCGCAGCGGAGCAGTTCGGCGACCGCGAGGCCTACGTCGACGGCGACCGCCGGTGGACCTTCGCCGAGTGGATCGCAGCGGCGGACGCCCTGGCCGCCGGGCTTGCGGCCCGCGGGGTCCGGCCCGGTGACGTCGTGGCCCTCATGCTCCCCCCGTCGATCGACTACGCGGTCGCCTACGCGGCGGCCCTGCGGGTGGGAGCGGTGGCGACCGGGCTCAACACGCGGCTCGGGGCGCGGGAGGTCGACGCCATCATCCAGCGTTGCCAACCGGCGGTGGTCGTCCGCGACGCGTCGCTGGGGCTCCCGGCGGTGCCGGGCGCGACGCCCGTGATCGACCGGTCCGAGCTGGCCCGGCTGGTGAGCGGGCCAGGGCTCGGCGGCGGCCGACCGGCGCGCCGGCCCGAGGACCCGGTGGTCATCATCTGGACCAGCGGCACGACCGGCCTGCCCAAGGGGGCGTGGTTCGACCACCGGGCGCTGGCGGCGGCCGTCGCCACCGCCGGGGTGCTGGCGGCGCCGTTCGACCGTCGCCTCGTCACGACACCGTTCGCCCACGCCGGCTACATGGCCAAGCTGTGGGAGCAGCTGGCCTGGGGGATCGCGGTGGTCATCAGCCCGCCGCCGTGGACGGCGGAGGACATGATCCGCCTCGTCGCCGCCGAGCGGATCACCGTGACGGGTGGGGTGCCGACCCAGTGGGCGAAGGTCGTGGAGCATCCGGCCCTCGACACGGCGGACACGTCGAGCCTGCGCCTGTGCGTCAGCGCGACGGCACCGGCGCCCCCGGAGCTGGTCGAGCGCGTCCACCGCCGGCTCGGGTGCCCGATCGTGGTCCGCTACGCCATGACGGAGTCGCCCTCCATCACGGGCACCGATCCCGGCGAGGCCCCGGACGTGCTGTACCGGACCGTGGGCAAGCCCCAGGCCGGGGTCGATCTGGAGCTGCGCGACGACGAGGGGCGGCGCGTGCCCGACGGGGAGGTCGGGCGCGTCCACGTGCGGTCGAGGTGCGCGATGCGGGGCTACTGGCGCGACGAGGAGCGCACCGCCGAGGCGTTCACGCCCGACGGGTGGCTGCGCAGCGGCGACCTCGGACGTCTCGACGGCGCGGGCAACCTCGTCCTCGTCGGCCGCACGAGCGACCTCTACATCCGCGGCGGCTACAACGTGTACCCGCTCGAGGTCGAGAACGTCCTGGCCGAGCACCCGGCGGTGGCGCAGGCGAGCATCGTCGGGGTCCCGGCGCCCGTGATCGGCGAGATCGGCGTCGCCTTCGTGGTGCCGGCCGACCCGGCGGCGCCCCCCAGCGACGTCGCGCTGCGGGCGTGGTGCCGGGAGCGGCTCGCGGACTACAAGGCACCCGACGAGCTCGTCCTGGTCGAGGCGCTGCCCCTCACCCCGATGCTCAAGGTCGACAAGCTCGCCCTCGCCCGGCTCGCCCGCGGCTGATCAGCCGCGTCCAGGTGGTGCCGGAGACGCGGCACGTCGCCGGCAGGACGAACGCACCTCGCAGGCGTCAGCCCCCGCCGGTGCTGCGCTTGGCGGCGACTCACCCCCTGCGCACTGCTCGACCGCGGCACGGTACGGCGCCTCGGCGGGCGGCCCGACGTCCGGGCTCGCCTGTCGTCGGCGAGCGTGAAGCTGTAGCCGGCCATCGAGGGCGGGGACCCCCAGGTCGCCGGACTAGGTCCGCTCGATGACGATGGCGGGGGCCATGCCGCCGGCGGCGCACATGGTGACGAGGCCGAGCCGCTGGTCGCGGCGCTCGAGCTCGTCGAGGATCGTGCCGATCAGGATGGCGCCGGTGGCACCGATGGGGTGGCCGAGGGCGATGGCGCCGCCGTTGACGTTGATCTTGTCCCGGTCGATGTCGAGGTCGCGGATGAACTTCTCGGCCACGACGGCGAAGGCCTCGTTGACCTCGAACAGGTCGATGTCGTCGAGGCTCAGACCGGCCCTGGCCAGGACCTTGCGCGTCGCGGGCACGGGGGCGTTGAGCATGAGGGTGGGATCGTCGCCGACGTTGGCGGTCGCCACCACCCGCGCCCGCGGGGTCAGGCCGTGCGCCCGGGCGTAGTCGGGGCTGGCGAGCAGCAGCGCGGCGGCACCGTCGACGACGCCCGAGGAGTTCCCGGCGTGGTGCACGTGCTCGATCTCCAGCCCCGGGTAGCGCCGCAGCACCTGCTGCCGGTACGTGGTGCCGGCCTCGTCCAGCGGGAAGTCGGCGATGGCCTCGAACGACGGCGCGAGCCCGGCGAGCTTCTCGGCGGTCGTGCCCGGCCGGGGGTGCTCGTCGCGATCGAGGGCCACCGAGCCGTCGTCGCGCACGACGGGCACCAGGCTCCGCTCGAAGCGGCCCTCCTTGATGGCGACCTCGGCCCGGCGCTGCGACTCGGCGGCGAGCTCGTCGAGCGCCGTGCGCTCGATGCCCTCCAGCGTGGCGATGGCGTCCGCGGCCACGCCCTGGTTGGTCTGCGGGTGCCGGGCGCGCAGGCGCATGTTGCCGTTGTCCATGAACGCCGCACTGTTCGCGGGGACGTTGGCGGCGTAGGACGACATCATCTCGGTGCCGCCGGCGATCACGACGTCCTCGAGGCCGGCCATGATCGACGCCGCCGCGAAGTGGGCGGCCGTGATGCCCGCCCCGCAGAACCGGTCGAGCGTGACGCCGCTGACCTTCGTGTCGAAGCCGGCGTCGAGGGCCGCCATGCGACCCAGGTCGCCCGCCTGGGTGCCGGACTGCACGCTCGTCCCCCACACCACGTCGTCGACGTCGGCGGTGTCGAGACCGTTGCGCTCTGCGAGGGCCGCCAGGACCGTGGCGGCCAGCTGCTGCGGGTGGATGTCGGCCAGCGCCCCCTTGCCCACCTTGCCGATGCCACGCGGCGTACGGCACGCGTCGATGATCCATGCTTCACCCATGATCGCTCCCATCAGACGGGCGGGTCGTGGGGGACAGGCTAACCGCGTGGCCAACCATCTGACAGATCTGTCGCCACCGGGGACGCCGGGATCCCACAGGCCGACGCGGCGCAGCATCCGCACGGGATCGGCGGCAGCTGACGGCCACGGAGAACCGAGGGGCAGGTCGATGCGGTGCGCGGTCGAGGCCGAGAGGGCCGCTCAGCCCGCGTGGAGCGGGATCGCGCGGCGGCGCACCTGGCGGCTGCGCACCGTCGAGAGCATGGTGATCGCCAGCACGGCCGCGCCCATGAGCCCCAGCGTCGTGCGCAGGCCGATGGCATCGGCGGCGAAGCCGAGAGGGAGGGCGGCGATGCCGAACCCGCTGAAGCCGAGCATCAGCAGGCCCTGGATGCGGCCGTGGTACTCGACGGCCGCGAGCTCGAGCACCAACGACTGGTTCACGGTCTGGAAGACCAGGTTCATCGCACCGACCCCCACGAGGGTCACGACCGCGACCGGGAAGGTCGGCGCGACGCCGAGACCGATGACGGTCAGGCCGAACGCGGCGCCGGAGACGTAGAGGAGCCGCCAGGCGTCGTGGGCGGTGCCCAGTCGGGCGGTGGCCAGGCCGGCCACGACAGCGCCGCCCGCCGCGACCGCCGACATGAGGCCGTAGCCGCGTGAGCCGACGGCGAAGATCTCGTCGGCCACGGTCGGCAGGAAGGCGACGTACGGGTAGCCGATCATCACGACCATCAGCGAGGTGGCGACGAGAAGGCGCACGGCGCGGTCTCTGCCGAGGTAGGAGAGCCCCTCGCGCAGCTCGGCGAGCGGTGACCGGGACGGTCGCGCCGCTGCGGGCCGCCCGCTGGGGAGCCGGGACAGGGTGAGCAGGCCGACCAGGATGAGGGCCCCGCCGCCGAGGAACACCGCCTCCGTGCCGTGCGTGGACGCACCGATCAGCGCACCAGCCGCGGCTGGCCCCGCCACCCGCGTCCCCTCGTTGCTCACGAGGCCGAGGACGATGGCGTTGGGCACCGCACGAGCGTCGACGAGCTCGGGAATGAAGGCCATGCGGGCCGGGGTGTAGAACGCGTACGCCACCGCCTGGAGACCGCTGGCCACCACGAGCATCCAGTACTCGATCAGGTCGAGGGCGACCGCGACGCCGATCCATGCGGAGACGGCCACCAGCAGGCCGGTCGAGACAGCGAGCACGAGTCGCTTCGACAGCCGGTCGGCGGCGACGCCACCCCACGGCGTCGCCACCAGCATCGGCAGCCCGAAGCCGAGCAGCACACCGCCGAGGCCGGCGTTGCTGCCGGTCAGCTCCCGGGCCAGCCACCCGCGACCGATGCTCTGGGCCAGGGTCGCCAGGGAGATGAACAGCCCGCCGACCCACAGGAGCCGGAACTGCGGGTACCGCAGCGAGTCGAACGAGCCCGGTCGGGCCGCCGGAGCCGGTGACGGCACCTCGCCGGTCGCGATCGACGTGGTCGAGCCGACAGCGCCTGCGTCTCCGGTCCGCATCCGGATGACGGTACCTTCAGCCGACACTCGTGTCAGAAGTGCGGCGACCGGCGAGGTTGCAGACGCCGTCGTCGATGGTGACCGTGCCGCGGTGGGTCAGGGGTCGATGCGGGCGGTGGCGGTGCCGGTGACGACCACGGCGCCGTCCTGGTTGGTGGTCGTGAGGGTGAAGTCGGCGT
>DASSGC010000483.1:0-2058 GCA_035693765.1 Acidimicrobiales bacterium | reverse complement strand
AGGCCGGGCTGGCAGAACGGGCGCTCGGGGCACTCGGGCGGGCCGCCGAACGTCAGGCCGCCGGCCACCGGCGCGAGGTCGCTGATCGCCGCCAGGTCGTACCGCCGGGCCGTGTCCGCCGTGACGACCACGACGTTGGTGTCCTGGCCGGGTGCCGAGCGGAGGGGGACGACGGGCCCGCCCGCCAGCAGGTCGTCCAGCGCCGCCCGGGTGGCGGCGATGTCGGCGCTGGGTCGCTGCGCGCCCACGCTCAGGAACTCCAGGGCCGTGCCCGCGTACTCGGGGACCAGCTCGACCAGGCCGCCGGCCAGCGCCGGCTGCACCAGCTCCCGGGCGCCCACCTCCGCGGCGATGTCCACGTCGTATCCCTCGTGGCGTAGCGCCTGGCCGTAGACCTCGGCCAGCACCGTGCTCTCGGGGAAGGCGAACGACGCCACGGTGATCGTGTCGTCGCCGAGGGCGGAATCGACCGGCCCGCCCGACACGTCGCCCGGGAGCGTCACCCCGCAGGCGGCGGTGGCCAGGACGAGCAGGCCCAGCGCAGCCACGGCTCGCATCCGGCCTCGCACTCGGCTCGACCCCCTGTTCCCGGCGCGCCTCGTCGCCGTACGAAAGACTGGCACACGTAGGCCGCCGGCCTACCGAAAAGGACCGGTGATGCCCGAGACCGATCCCCCCGGGGTAGCAGGCACCTCCGAGCCGGGCGGCGCCGCGGCCGCCACCGGGTGGCGCAACCCCCGGGTGCGCCGCGCCCTCCAGGCGGTCGTGTCGACCCTGCTGGTGGGCGGGATCTTCTGGTTCGTGCTCGGCCAGTTCTCCGACCTCTCGTCGGTGTGGGACGCCATGCAGACGCTCACCTGGCGCGAGATCGCCGCGCTGGTGGTCTTCACGATCTGGAACCTCCTCACCTACTGGATCCTCGTCGTGCTGGCCACCCCGGGGCTGCGCCTGCCCCAGGCGGCGGTGTTGACCCAGACCACCACGGCCGTCAGCAACGCGCTGCCGGCCGGCGGGGCGATCGGCGTCGGCCTCACGTACTCGATGCTGTCGTCGTGGGGCTTCTCCAAGTCGCGCGCCTCGCTGTCGGTGCTGGTCACCGGCATCTGGAACAACTTCGTGAAGCTGGGGACCCCGATCGTCGCGCTCGCCGTGCTGGCGGTGCAGGGCGAGTCGGGCGCCGGCAGCATCCTCGCCGCGCTGATCGGCCTCGTGGGTCTGGTCGCCGCGATCGTCGTCTTCGGCCTCATCCTCCGGGGCGAGCCGTTCGCCCGCCGGGCCGGGCTCGTGGGCCAGCGCATCGCCAGCCGCGTGCGGGCCGCGTTCCGCAAGGGCCCCGCCACCGGCTGGGACCTCGCCCTGCTCAAGTTCCGGTCCCGGGTGCTGGGCCTGGTGCGCCACCGGTGGATCGCCATCACCGCCGCCACCATCGTGAGCCACATCTCGCTCTACCTCGTGCTGCTCACGGCGCTGCGGACGATGGGCGTGTCCGAGCAGGAGGTCGGGTGGGCCCAGGTGCTCGCCGCGTTCGCCTTCGCCCGCCTGGTCACCGCCGTGCCGCTCACCCCGGGCGGCGTCGGCGTCGTCGAGCTGGCGCTGATCGCCGGGCTCAGCGCCGCCGGCGGCGACCGCGCCCCGGTGGTGGCCGCCGTGCTGGTCTACCGGCTGCTCACCTACGTGCTGCCCATCGTGCTCGGCGGCCTGACCTACCTCTACTGGCGGGCGAACCGCTCGTGGCGCGACTCGGCGCCCCCGCTGCCCGCGTCGCTCGCCCCGGCGGCCGGCGCGGCGGAGCCCGCCGCGCCGGCCCTCACCGGGGGCTGACCGCGTAGGCCGTGGCGAGCGCCCCGTCCGCTCGGCGTTGTTGAACCTGGGCGGTTGGGTCATGCCGGCGCGTGTCACGGTGCTGCGTTGCCGGTCGGCCGAGCTGACGTGCCGGTGCTCCCGTTCCAGATCCCCACGCGTAGGCGGTGACGAGCGCCCCATCCGCTCGGCCTCGTTGAACCTGGGCGGTTGGGTCACGCTGGCGTGTGTCATGGTGCTGCGTTGCCGGTCGGCCGA
>DASSGC010000482.1:0-20769 GCA_035693765.1 Acidimicrobiales bacterium | reverse complement strand
GTCGACGTCCATGTGCCCGCGCACCGGAACCGCCAGCGCCCGGCCGGCCGGGGTCGCGTGACCGCCCGGCTCGTCCCCGCTCTCCCCCTCGACCCGCAGCAGTCGCAGCCGCGGGCCCACGAGGCCACGCACCTGGTGGCGCCGCACGTCACGGTCGCTCACCCGGCGGAAGCCCGCCACCGTCCGCCGGGCGCCGAGCAGCGACCGCACGTGCCACAGGTTCCACACCCAGGCGCCGAGTGCCGCACGCGCCCGGCCTGGGCTACCGGTCACCAGCCCGCCGATCGCGTCCGCCAGGCTGTGGGCGAACGCCTGCGGCAGGATCACCAGCAGGCTCGACCAGCGGTAGCTCGTGAGCAGCACCCGCAGGCGGTGGCGCGCGGCGAGCGTGGCCGCCTGCCGGCCCTCCGGCCGATCGGCGAACGCCTCGGCGTGCCGCACCCGTGCGCCCGACGTGACCATGACCCGGCCGCCCGCCAGCCGGACCCGCCACGACAGGCTCAGGTCGTCACCGAGGAACGTCATCGCCTCGTCGAAGCCGCCGACCTCGGCGAAGCGGGCCACCCGCACCAGCGTGAAGGCCCCGGGGACGGTGAAGACGTGGCGCATCCCGTCGTGCTGGCCCTGGTCGAGCTCGCGCCGCTCCACCAGGGGCAGGCCGGCGCCCACCCGGTCGACCGCCAGGCCGAACTGGGCGAACCGGCGCGGGTCGTCCCACGTCACGAGCTTGGGACCGACGATGTCGGC
This sequence comes from Acidimicrobiales bacterium, assembly GCA_035693765.1. GTDB lineage: Bacteria > Actinomycetota > Acidimicrobiia > Acidimicrobiales > VFJN01 > ZC4RG19. Next base: position 20,022 of record DASSGC010000482.1, on the reverse strand, counting down.
CTGCGACACCTCGGCCGCCTCGACCAGCGCGCTGACGGCCCGCCGGTCGGGCACCACGTCGTCGTGGCTGAACACGAAGAACGCGGCGCCGCTCACGAGATCGAGGGCCATGTTGGCCGCCGCCCCGAAGCTGCCGGGGTCGTCCGGCGGACGGTGCACGACCGCCTGCGGCAGCACGGCCGCCACCCGGTCGCCGACGTCACCCTCGCCCGTGTCGACGACCAGGACGTCCAGGTTGGGGTAGTCCTGCCCGGCCAGCGCCCGGAGCAGGGGGTCGAGCCGATCGGCGGGCGCATCGTGCGTCACCACGACGACGACCACGGGCAGCGGCGCACGCGGTTGGTCTTGAGGCTCCACGACGCGCGGAGGGTAGCTGCGCGCCGTCCCGGGGCGGCGGACCCCGGGCCGGCACGCTGCCGGCGCGGTGGCGCGGGCGAACGCGCCGTGTAGCGTCGCGGGCGATGCCGGTCATCCCCGTCGACGAGGTCACGAGGCGCGTCGAGAACACCGTCTACACGGCGGTCGGCCTCGGCATCCTCGGCTTCCAGCACCTCCAGGTGCAGCGGCGCGAGCTGCGGAAGTCGCTCGACGCGGCCGTCCGCCAGGTCGCCGAGGCGGCGGAGCGGGCCGTCGGCGGTCGCTGACCGCACGCACCCCGCCGAGGTCGGGCCGCGTCCGGTCGGGGTACTAGCCTGCCCCGACCGTGCTCCGGGTGGCCGTCGACCTCACGTCCCAGCTCACGCACCGCACCGGCGTCGGCGTGTTCGTCGAGGAGCTGGTGGCGCGGCTCGCGCCGCGTCCCGACCTCGCCCTCACGGGCTACGCCGTCACCTGGCGTGGCCGGGGCCGGCTCCGGACCGTGGCCCCGGCCGCGGCGGCCGTCGTCGAGCGACCCATGGCCGCCCGCCCCCTGCACGAGCTCTGGCGGCGCACCGACCATCCCCGCATCGACTGGTGGATCGGCCGCCACGACGTCGTGTGGGGCCCCAACTTCGTCGTCCCCCCGACGCGGGCCGCGGGCCTGGTCACGGTCCACGACCTCACCACCCTGCACTATCCGGAGCTGGCCGACGGCTTCACGCTGGCCTACCCCGAGCTCGTCCGCCGGGCGCTCGGGCGGGGTGCCTGGGTGCACACGCCGTCCGCGTTCGTGCGGGACGAGGTCGTCGCCCACTTCGCCGTCGATCCCGACCGGGTCGTCGCCATCCCCCACGGTGTGCGCGCCGGGCCCCCCGCCCCGCCCGGGAGGGGCCCGGAGCTGGCGGGCGGCGAGCGCTACGTCCTCGCCGTCGGCACGGTCGAGCCCCGCAAGGACCTGCCGAGCCTGGTGCGGGCGTTCGACGGCCTGGCCACCGGCGATCCCGACCTGCGGCTGGTGATCGCCGGTGCCGACGGGTGGGGCGCCGACGCGCTCACCGCGGCGGTGGCCGGCGCCCACCACCGCGACCGGATCGTCCGGCTGGGCTGGGTCGACGACACCGACCGCGCCGCCCTGGTGCGCAGCGCCCGGGTCTTCGCCTACCCGTCGCTCTACGAGGGCTTCGGCCTCCCACCCGTCGAGGCGATGGCGGTCGGGGTCCCGGTGGTCGCCACCGCGGCCGGCTCGCTGCCCGAGGTGTGCGGCGACGGCGCCGACCTGGTCCCCCCGGGCGACAGCGACGCGCTGGCGGCCGCCCTCCTCCGGGTGCTGACCGACGACGAGCACCGCGCCGCCCTGGTGGCCCGCGGCGCCGCCGTCGCCGCCCGCTACGACTGGGACGCCACGGCCGAGCAGTTCGCGTCGTTGCTCGACCGCATCGTGTCATCGGTCACGTGAGCCGGTTCACGAGTGTGGGCTCCCAGCACCTACGATGACCCCCCGTGAGAGCGCTGGTCACCGGAGCGGGGGGCTTCGTCGGTGTGCACCTCGTGCGCCATCTGCTGGACGAGGGTGACGAGGTCGTCCAGCTCGAGCGCGCGGTCGACGGCATCGACATCGCCGACGCCGAGCCGCTGACCGACGCCATCCTGGCCGCCAAGCCCGAGGCCGTGTACCACCTGGCCGGCGCCGCCGACGTGGGCGGGAGCTGGGCAGCGCCCCGCGAGACCTTCCTCGCCAACGCCCTCGGCACCCTCAACGTGCTGGAGGCGAGCCGGACAGCCGGGGCCGAGCGGGTGCTCGCCGTCACGAGCGCCGACGTCTACGGGCGGGTCACCGAGGACGAGCTGCCGCTGGCCGAGGACCGCCCGCTGCGGCCGGTGTCGCCCTACGCGGCCTCCAAGGTCGCCGCCGACGCCCTCGCCCAGCAGGCCTGGCTCGGGCACCGCCTGCCGGTCGTCCGGGTGCGGGCCTTCAACCACCTCGGCCCGGGGCAGAGCGCCCGGTTCGTCGCCCCCTCGCTCGCCGCCCGCATCGCCCGCAACGAGCGCGACGGCGGCGACGAGGTCCCCATCGGCAACCTGACCCCGCTGCGCGACGTCACCGACGTGCGCGACGTCGTCCGGGCGTACCGGCTGCTCATGACCGAGGGCGAGCCCGGCGGCGTGTACAACGTGTGCCGGGGCCGGGCCGTGGCCGTCAAGGAGATCGCGGAGCGGCTGCTCGCCATGGCCGCGCGCCCCATGCGGCTGGTCTCCGATCCCGACCTCCAGCGGCCCGTGGACATCCCGGTCCTCGTGGGGGACAACAGCGCCGTGCGCCGGGCCACCGGCTGGGAGCCGACCATCCCCCTCGAACAGACCCTGGCCGACGTACTGGCGGACTGGCGGATGCGCCTTGGCTGCTGACAACCTGCATGACCTGCGGGAGGAGATCGCATCGTGACCAAGAGAGCACTCGTGACCGGCATCACCGGCCAGGACGGCTCACACCTCGCCGAGCTGCTGCTCGACAAGGGCTACGAGGTGCTGGGCATGGTGCGCCGCACCAGCACGGTGAACTGGGAGCGGATCGGGCACCTGCAGGACCGCATCACCTTCGTGCACGGCGACCTGCTCGACCAGGTGTCGATCCTGACCATCCTCCAGGAGTACGAGCCGCAGGAGGTCTACAACCTCGCAGCGCAGTCGTTCGTGCCCACCTCGTGGCAGCAGCCGGTGCTCACCGGCGAGTTCACCGCCATCGGCGTCACCCGCATGCTCGATGCCATCCGCATCACCAACCCCGAGGTCCGCTTCTACCAGGCGTCCTCGTCGGAGATGTTCGGCAAGGTGGTCGAGACCCCGCAGCGGGAGTCCACCCCGTTCTACCCCCGGTCGCCCTACGGGGTGGCCAAGGTGTACGGCCACTGGATCACCGTGAACTACCGGGAGTCCTACGACCTCCACGCCACCAGCGGCATCCTGTTCAACCACGAGGGCCCGCGGCGCGGCATCGAGTTCCTGCCCCGCAAGGTGTCCAACGCGGTGGCCAAGATCAAGCTGGGCCTGGCCGACGAGCTGCGGCTCGGCAACCTCGACGCCAAGCGCGACTGGGGCTACGCCGGCGACTACGTCGAGGCGATGTGGCTCATGCTCCAGCAGGACGAACCCGACGACTACGTCGTGGCCACGGGCGAGACGCACTCGGTGCGCGAGTTCTGCCAGCTCGCCTTCGACCGGGTGGGGCTCGACTGGGAGAAGTACGTCGTCGTCGACGACAAGTTCTTCCGCCCGGCCGAGGTCGACCTGCTGGTCGGCGACTCGTCCAAGGCCCGCAAGGTGCTGGGCTGGGAGCCGAAGACCACCTTCGAGGGCCTCGTCAGCCTCATGGTCGACGCCGACGTGGCGCTGCTCGAAGGACGGCTCAAGGGCATCGCCTGACGTGCCGGCGGCGACCTCGCCGTCGGTCACCGTCCTCGCCGGCGGCGTCGGCGCCGCCCGCCTGCTGACCGGCATGGTCCTCGCCGTGCCGCCCGCGGCGGTGACCGCCGTCGTCAACACCGGCGACGACCTGGTGCTGCACGGGCTGGCGATCAGCCCCGACCTCGACACGGTCACGTACACGGTGGCCGGCGCCATCGACCCCGAGCGGGGGTGGGGCCTGCGGGACGAGAGCTGGCAGGCCATGGCCACGCTGGAGCGCTACGGCGGGGCCACCTGGTTCGGGCTCGGCGACCGCGACCTCGGCACCCACCTGTACCGCACCCAGCGCCTGGCCGAGGGGGCGTCGCTGGCGACCGTCACCGGCGAGATCGCCCGCGCCTGGGGCCTGGAGCTGACCGTGCTGCCCGTCACCGACGACCCGCTGCGGACGATGATCACGCTGGCCGACACGGGCGAGGAGGTCGGGTTCCAGGACTACTTCGTCGGGCGGCAGCACGCCGTGCCGGTGTCGGGCGTCCGCTTCGCCGGCGCCGAGGCCGCGGCCGCCGGTCCCGGGGTGCTCGCCGCCATCGGCCGGGCCACCACCGTGGTCGTGGCCCCGTCGAACCCGATCGTGTCGATCGGTCCCGTGCTGGCGGTCCCCGGCGTGCGCGCCGCCGTCGAGGCACGGCGCGAGTCGGTGGTGGCGATCTCGCCGCTGGTGGGCGGGCGGGCGCTCAAGGGGCCCGCCGACCGGCTGCTGCGGGAGCTGGGCCACGAGGACTCGGTGGCCGGCATCGCCCGGCTGTACGCACCGCTGGCCGGCACGCTGGTCATCGACCGAGTCGACGCGGACCGCGCCGGCGACGTCCGGGCGGCGGGCTTGCGCTGCGTCGTGACCGACACGATCATGCGTGACCCGGCCGCGGCCGCCGCCCTCTGTGGCGCGGCGCTCGGCCTGTAGCCGGTACGTTCGGGGGGTCGCCGTTGGCGCGACGGGAAGCGGGTGGACGAGTGAGTCGCGGGATCGAGATCCGGCCGGTGGAGGGTGTGGGCGAGGTGCGGCCCGGCGACGACCTGTCGCGGCTGCTGGCCAAAGCGGCACCCGACCTGGCCGACGGCGACGTGCTGGTCGTCACCCAGAAGGTGGTCTCGAAGTCCGAGGCCCAGCTCGTGCCCATCGACCCCAACGACCCGGCCAGCAAGGCGAGGATCGTCGAGGGCGAGTCGGTGCGCATCCTGCGCCGCCGCGGCGACCTGGTGATCAGCGAGACCCGGCACGGCTTCGTGTGCGCCAACGCCGGCGTCGACCTGTCGAACGTGGAGCACGGCTGGGCGGCCCTCCTGCCCGAGGATCCCGACCGCTCGGCCCGCCGCCTGCGGGACGGGCTCCGGGCACGGCTGGGGGTCAACATGGCCGTGGTGATCAGCGACACGTTCGGCCGGGTGTGGCGCCGCGGCCTGACCGACGTCGCCATCGGCTGCGCCGGCATCCGGGCCGTGGTCGACCTGCGGGGCACCACCGACGCCTTCGGCCGTGAGCTGGCGGTCACCGAGGTGTGCGTCGTGGACGAGCTGGCGGCGGCGGCCGAGCTGGTCATGGGCAAGTCGACGGGCATCTGCGCGGCGGTGGTCCGCGGTGTCGACCCCGACTGGCTCGGGCGGGGCGAGGTCCGCGCCGAGGTGGTCCGCGCACCGCACGAGGACCTGTTCCGCTAGGTGTCCTGGAGGGCTGTCGCCGCCCTCGCCGAACTGGCGTCGAACCCGCGTCGATCCGCGCTCCAGGCGTGCGAAATGGCCGCCAGAACGGTGCGACCGGCGGTCAGACCTCGGCGATCGTGCCCCCGGGCCCGGTGATGCGCAGGCGCGGCTCGCCGCCGCCGGCGACCGGCACGAACGTGACACCCAGCGTCGCAGACGTCACGGCGCCGTGCTCGTCGGCGGCGACCCGCTCGTGGCCGCCGCAGCCATCGGAGCGGTACAACTCCACCCGCCGGTCCTGGTGCACGATCAGTGCCTCGACCGCGTGGCGGGCGTAGAACGGCAGCTTGGCGTAGCTCTCGTCGCCGGGCGAGCGGATCTCCACCACCAGCTCCGCGGCCCTGAGGCCGTCCTCACAGGCGGACTCCGGGCGGGCGTAGGTCTGGTCGGGCACGCGCCAGTCGTCGGCAGCGGCGAACAGCCCGGTGGCGTCGCCGTAGAAGTCCAGCCCACGGGCCTTCGCCACCGGACCGAGGGCGACGAGCATGTCGGTGTTCAACCGGCCGTGCCACAACTTCGGGGGGTTCACGAGGTGCCACGCTCCGGCCCAGCGCTCGTCGAGCTTGTCGATTCCGAGACGACGCCGGTCGTCGATCACGCGCTCGGACACCGGGAGCACGGCACGCACCACGGCCCCCAGTATGGCAGCGCCCGCAGGCCACCCGGGCCGTCAGGGGACGACGGTCAGGCCGAGGCGCCGGGCCGCGGCGGCCGGGCGGCGGTCGAACGTGACGATCGCCGCCCGGGCGGCACGAGCCACGTCGAGCGCGCAGCAGTCGGGCATGCGCAGGCCGGTGGCGACGCAGACCCGCCCGTGTCCGGGCCGTGCGGGCGGGCTAGCGCACCCGGTGGGCGAACCAGTCGACGACGCGCGCCGCGCCCTCGGCCAGGTCGGTCCACGGTCGCCAGCCGAGCTGGATGGCGGCCCGGGACGGGTCGAGGGCCGACCGGGCCAGCTCCCCGGGCCGGGCGGCGGCCGACCGGGCCGGGCGGTCGGCGCCCGTGGCCGCGGCCAGGGTGGCGTACAGCTCGTTGACCGACGTCTCGATGCCGGTGCCCACGTTGATGAGCAGGCCGTCGCCCCGGTCGGCGGCCCGGACGAAGGCGTCCACGCAGTCGTCCACGAACAGGTAGTCGCGGGTCTGCTCGCCGTCGCCGTAGATCGTGCACGCCTGGTCGGCGAGCAGCCGGGCGGCGAAGATGGCGACCACCCCCGCCTCGCCGTTGGGGTCCTGGCGGGGCCCGTAGACGTTGGCCAGCGCCAGCGCCGTGAACTCCAGCCCGTGCAGCCGCCGGTACACGTTCAGGTAGTCGAGCGCCACGCCCTTCGACACCCCGTAGGGCGACACCGGTGCCAGGCGCTGCGACTCCTTGACCGGCAACTGGCGGGGGCCGACCTCGCCGTAGATCGTGCCGCCGCTCGACGCGAACACGACCTTGCGGGCCCCGGCCACCCGCGCCGCCTCCAGGACGTTCAGCGTGCCGATGACGTTGACCTCGGCATCGAAGGTCGGCCGTGCCACCGACACGCGCACGTCGTTCTGGGCGGCGAGGTGGAACACCACCTCGGGCCGGCGCCGGGCCACCACGTCGACGATCTGGGCGTCCCGGATGTCGATGTGGTGGAAGGTGAGGCGGTTGGTGCGGTCGGCCCGGGCCTCGGCCAGGTTCACGAGCGAGCCGGTCGTCAGGTCGTCGAGCACGTCGACCTCGTGGCCCTCGGCCAGCAGCCGGTCGACGAGCGACGAGCCGACGAACCCGGCCCCGCCCGTGACCAGGGTCTTCATGGGCAGCCCTGGGGGTGGCGGGCGCCGTGGAGACGCTCGCCGGGGGGGATGACCTGCGCGTCGCCGATCACGCTCTGGCCGGCGACCTGGGCACCGGCGCCGACCTCGGAGCCGACCCCGACCACCGAGCCGTCGACCACCGCCCCCGACCCGACGCGGACGCCGGGTAGCAGCACCGAGTTCACGACCCGGGCCCCGGCCGCGATCGTCACCCCGGCGCCGATCACCGAACGCTTGACCGTGGCGTCGGCGTGCAGCGTGGCGCCGTGGTGGACACCGTCGCACGGCTCCCCGCGCAGGCCGTCGAGCAGGTCGAGCTGGGCCTGGATGTACTCCTGGGGCGTCCCCGTGTCGATCCAGTAGGTGTCGCCGTCGACGGCGAACAGGCTCCGGTCGGCCACCATGGCGGGGAACACCACGCGCTCGACCGACACCTTGCGGTCGGGCTCGATGCGGTCGAGCACCGACGGCTCCAGGACGTAGGTCCCGGCGTTGATGAGGTCGGTGGGCGCCGTGCCGGGCGGTGGCTTCTCGACGAACTCGGTCACGCGCCCGGCCGCGTCGGTGGGCACGACGCCGTAGCGGGATGGATCCGCGACGCGATGCAGGGCGATCGTGCCCTCCGCGCCGGCGGCCTCGTGGACGGCCACCAGTGCGGACACGTCGAGATCGGTCAGCACGTCGCCGTTGAGCACCAGGAACCGCTCGTGGATGCCGGCGTCGAGCGCCGCGAAGCGGATGGCGCCGGCCGTGTCGAGCGGCTCGGGCTCGACGGCGTAGTGGAGGGTGGCCGGACCGCAGCGCCCGTCGGGGTACGCGCCGACGAACCCGTCCGGCTTGTACCCGAGCGACAGCACGACGTCGTCGATGCCGTGGCGGGCCAGGTGCTCGACCACGTGCTCGATCATCGGCCGGTTGACGATCGGCAGCATCTGCTTGGGGCGCGTGTCGGTGAGTGGCCGCAACCGCGTGCCGAACCCCCCGACCAGCACTACCGCGCGCATGGCGTCAGCCCGCGGGCGCCGTCGTGGCGGTGGGATCGGCGGGCGCGGTGGTGGCGGTGGGATCGACCGGGGCGGTGGTGTCACCCGCCGGCGGGGCCGACGTGGTGGTCTCGCCGGCCGAGGTGTCGGCTGCGCCCAGCTCCGCCAGGTTGGCCGCCGAGTCGGGCATCGGGATGTCGGTCTCGCCCTCGGGCACGAAGGCGATGGTGAACCCCATGCCGTCCTCCGTGAACCGGATGTTCGAGAAGTCGCGGCGCACGAGCGCCGGCTTCTCCTCCGTGTCCTGGACGTCGTTCCACTGGGCGACCACCAGCTCGGCGTCCTTGCCGTCGCATTGCTGATCGCCCTCCTTCCAGGTCTCGTCGCCGATCTTCAGCTCCGAGCCGGTGAGCGTGACGCCGGCGCCGTCGAGGAAGGCGCCCAGCGTGGCGTTGTCCCCGGCCCCACCCGACGAGAACGGGTGGATGTGGATGACGCCGTCGCCGTGGGTGTGGATGCCGATGCGGCTCTCGAACTCGGGCAGGACGGGCTGGGACTCCCCGCAGATGTCGATGCCGAGCGCGGCGTGCCAGTGGTCGACGTTGACGACGGGCGGCACGGCGGTGTCGGTCTTGCGATCGTTGGCGGCGTACGCGACCAGCGCGCCGCCCAGCACCACGATGCCGAGGATCACCCCCGGGAACAGCAGGTTGCGCTGCCTGTTGCTGGAGGATCGACCGCCGGCGCGGGCAGCCCGCGCCACCTTCTTCGACGAGGACGCCTTACCCATAAGGGTCTCACGGTATCCCGCGCGGGCGCGGGCCGTGGAACCCGGTCGACCACGCGTCAGGGCGGCGTCACCTCCCAGCGAAGGCGCAGCCGGGGAGCGCTAGAGCTAGCGGCGGCGGGCGGCCAGCTCCTCGAACAGTGCCTCGTACCGCTCGGCGATCGCTGCGGGCGACGCCCACTGCTCGACGAACGCCCGCCCGGCCCGGCCCATCGCCGCCGCGCCCTCGGGGTCGTCGAGCAGGCTGGTCACCGCCTTGGTGAACGCGGCCGGGTCGTCCGGTGGCACCGCCACGCCGGCGCCGGCCTGTTCCACCACGCGGGCCACCTCGGTCCCCTCGTCGACGCTCGCGACCACCGGCCGCCCCGCGGCCAGGATCGAGTAGGTCTTCGAGGGCACGCTCGACCGGGCCAGGCCGCGGCGCAGCGGCACGACGTGGACGTCCGCCGCCGCCAGCACCTCCGGCAGCCGCTCCTTGGGCTGGAAGTCGACGAAGTGGACGTTGTCCAGGCCGGCGGCCTCGGCCTCGAGCCCCGCCCGGGCCGAGCCGCCGCCGTTGATCACGAACGCCACCCCGGGCCGGTCGGCGAGGGCCCGGGCAGCGTCCAGCACGAGGTCGAGCGCCTGCGAGAACCCGACGTTCCCGGCGTACATGACGACCTGCCGGCCCTCCAGCCCATACTCGCGGCGGTAGGTGCCCGCCGCAGGGTCCGCCGGTCGGATGCGCTCGGTGTCGACGAAGTTGGGGATGACCCGCACGCGGTCGAGCGCGTCGGGGACGGTCCCGCGGAGCTTGGCCACCAGGTTGTCGCGCAGGTCGTCGGACAGCACGGTGACCGCGTCGGACCGCCGGTAGCTCCACCGCTCCAGCCACGACGCCAGGCGGATCACCTGGGGGTTGGTGATGGCGCCCAGCTCGACGGCCACGTCGGGGAACACGTCCTGGATGTTGAACACGAACGGCACGCCCCAGCGCCGGGCGGCCAGCCAGCCGGCGCCCCCGAGCGTGAGGGGCGGCGACATGGCCAGCACGGCGTCGGGTCGTGCCCCACGCCGCCCGGCGGCCGCCAGCACGGTCGACAGCACGGTGAACCCGGCGAACCCCACGGCCCGGGCGGGGATGTTCCGCTTGTCGGTCGGGAACGGGTGGACCCGGGTGATGCGGCCGCAGGGCAGGTCCTCGTGCCGCACCATCCGGCCCTCCCAGCCGGGCTCGATGCGGTGGTGCTGGTACCAGGGCAGCGAGGTGACGACGTGCAGCTCGTGGCCGCGGGCGACCAGCTCGGTGCCGATGCTGGTCATGACCTCGCCGGTCGGGGCCGTGTCGGGGGCGTAGTGCGGGCACAGGATCAGCAGCTTCACGTCGGTGCTCCGGTGTCGTCGCCGGCGCCGGGCCCGGCGGCACGGGCGGCGGCGCGGTAGGCCGCCACGGTGTCGGCGGCGGTGGCCGCCCACGTGAACTTGGCGACCCGCTCCCGCCCGGCGGCCACCAGCCGCTCCCGGGCGGCCTCGTCGGCGAGCATCTCGCTCATCGCCGCGACCCACGCGTCGGCGTCGCCGCCGGGGACGATGCGGCCGCCGGAGCCCACGATCTCGGGCAGCGCGGCCGAGTCGGCGGCCAGCACGGGGGTGCCCAGGCTCATCGCCTCGAGCACCGGCAGGCCGAAGCCCTCGTAGCGGGACGGGAACGTGAGCGCCACCGCGCCCCGCATGATGGCGAGCACGTCACGCCGGGGGACGAGCCCGGTGCGGCGCACGCGGTGGGTGAGGCCCAGCTCGGCGATGGCGTCGTCCACGGCCTGATCGGCGGGACCGCGCCCGCCGGTCAGGACGAGCACGAGGTCGTCCTCGCGCGCCGCGAGCTGGGCGAACGCCCGCACGAGCAGCCCGTGGCCCTTGTGCCACCAGGTGAAGGAGGGGTAGACGAACCATCGCCGGGGCAGCCGGTAGCGGGCCTGGACCTCCGCCACGCTGACGTCGGTGGACGGCGGCTCCACACCCCAGGGGGCCAGCATCACGCGCGCGGGGTCGACGCCGAACCGGTCGACGATCCCCTGGCGGACGAACTGGCTCGGCGCCACGACCACGTCGGCCCGCCGCACCGACCACGGGATCGCCTGCTGGAGGTAGAGCCGCTTGGACGGCGCGAAGTTCTCCGGCATGTCGAACGGCTGGAGGTCGTGGACGGTCACCACGGACCTGCCCCGGTGGGCCGGCGGCAGGACGCCGCCCATGTGGTGGACCACGTCGTCGTCGCGCGCCTGGCGGGCCAGCCAGGTGTTCTCGGCCGCCACCCGCAGCGGGCGCAGGCGACCCGTCAGCGGCACCGACCGGGTCGGGAAGGCCTCGACCAGGTCCGGGTAGCGCCGCCCGAACTCGTCCAGCGCGTACAGCACCGGCTCGATGCCGTCGGCGGGTTCGGCCGCCAGCTCCCGCAGCAACGACACGGTGGCCAGCTCGGTCCCGCCGACCACGCCGGGCACCAGCCACAACAGGTTGCAGCCCACCCTCATCGCCCAAGCACCTCCTCGTAGGCCGCGATCGTGGCCTCGGCCGTCGCCGCCCAGCTCCGCTCCGCCGCCCGTGCCCGACCCGCGGCCCGCAGCCGGTCGGCCAGGTCGTCGTCGTCGAGCACCGCCGCCAGCGCGCCGGCGATGGCGTCGACGTCGCGGGGGTCGACGGCCAGGCCGGCGCCCCCCTCCACCAGCTCCTCGGTCGCGGTGCCGAGCGAGGTCACGACGGGCGCACCCGCGCCCATCGCCTCGGCCACCGGGAGGCCGTAGCCCTCCCACAGGCTGGGATAGCACACGACGGCGGCCCCGGCGTACAGCGGAGCCAGCAGCGGCCGGGGGACGAAGCCGGTCAGCCGCAGCCGGTCCCGCAGCGCCTCCGCCGGTGCGGCCAGCGACTCGCCCCAGCCGTCGGGCCCCACCACGACCAGCGTCACGTCGTCGTGCGGCAGGCGGGCGAACGCGTCGAGCAGGCGCGGCAGGTTCTTGCGGGGCTCGAGGGTGCCGACGGAGAGGACGTAGCGGCCGGTCAGCCCGAAGCGCCGGCGCACCTGGGCGATGTCGTCGTCGGGCACGTCGACGATGGTCATGCCCCACGGGACGTGCCGCAGCCGCTCCTTCTCGATGCCCGCCGCCGCGCAGTCGTCGAGCGTGGCCAGCGACGGGCACAGGACCAGGTCGGCGTCCTCCTGCACGCAGCGCAGCGCCGCCTCGAAGAAGCGGACGCCGTTGCGGGTGAACATCCGGCGGTCGCGCCGCCAGGCGAGGTCGTGCAGCGTCGCCACCAGCGGCACGGTGCGCGGCGGGATGGCGTACCCGGTGGCGTGCACGAGGTCGACCGGACCGGTGGCCCGCTCGACCCCGGGGCGGCGCGCCAGGTGCCACGCCCAGTAGAGCGCGATGCGGGGCAGCGGCAGGTGGCGGACCGGCACGGGGGGGCGCCACGCGTCGGGTGCCGCCTGCCCGTGGCGGGCCGCCACGCCGACCTGGTCGACGCGCCCGGTGGCCGCCACGGCCGCCATCTGGTCGATGACCGCGCTGGCGGTGCCGCCGGGCACGCGATGCCAGCACTGCTCGATGACCACCGCCGCTCGCATGGGCGGGCATCCTCGCACGCTCGCGCGACCCGACGACACCCGGCCGCCCGGACGGTACTCGCCGGAGCCGAGTTCGCGCGGAGGGCGCGTGGGCGCGCCCGGTACGATCACGGTCCATGTTCGAGTCCTGGTCCGAGTCCTGGCCCGATCGCACCGTCGTGGTGACCGGCGGCCGGGGGTTCCTCGGGCGAGCTCTGTGCGCCCGGCTCAGCCGGCGGGGGGTCGGCCGGCTGATCACGCCGTCGTCCGCCGACTACGACCTGCGGCGGGCCGACGAGGTCGCCCGGATGTTCGCGGACACGCAGCCCGACCTCGTCTTCCACCTGGCCGCCCGGGTGGGCGGCATCGGCGCCAACATGGCCGCACCCGCCGACCTGTACCTCGACAACCTGCTCATGGGCACGTACGTCATCGAGCAGGCCCGGCTGGCCGGCACGCCCAAGACGGTCGTGACCGGCACGATCTGCTCCTACCCCAAGCACACGCCGGTGCCGTTCAGGGAGGACTCCCTGTGGCAGGGCTACCCCGAGGAGACCAACGCCCCGTACGGCATCGCCAAGCTGGCCCAGCTCGTCCAGGCCCAGGCCAACCGTGCGCAGCACGGCCAGAACGTGATCTACCTGATGCCCACCAACCTCTACGGGCCCGGCGACAAGTTCCACCCGGGCGTCAGCCACGTCATCCCGGCGCTGGTCAAGAAGTGCGTCGAGGCGGTCGAGACCGGCGCCGACCACATCGAGGTGTGGGGCACCGGCGCGGCGTCCCGCGAGTTCCTCTACGTCGACGACGCGGCCGAGGGCCTGGTCCTCGCGGCCGAGCGCTACGACGGGGCCGATCCGGTGAACCTCGGCACCGACGAGGAGCTGCCCATCCGCGACCTCGTCGCGCTCATCGCCTCGGCCACCGGGTTCGCCGGGGAGGTGCGGTGGGACACCACCAAGCCCGACGGCCAGCCCCGGCGCCGGGTCGATCCCAGCCGGGCGGCGAGCGCCTTCGGGTTCAAGGCCGAGGTGCCCTTCGCCGAGGGCCTGCGCCGGACGGTCGACTGGTACCGGTCCCACCGCGACGAGGCCGTCGCCCGCGACCGCTGAGGCCCGGCGCGCGGACCACCCGGTGCCGGCGTCGATCCCGCACGCCGGGAGCGCGGTACGACGCCCGTGCGTCGGGCGTGGCCGCAGGGTCACTCAGCCGAGCGCCCGGCGGTACCACTCGGCCGTGCGGGTCAGCCCCTCCCGCAGGTCGATGCGGGGCTCCCAGCCGAGCCGGGTGCGGGCCACGGTGATGTCGGGCTGGCGCTGCGTCGGGTCGTCGACCGGCAGCGGCTCGTACACGATCTCGGAGGGCGAGCCCGTGACCTCGAGCACCATCTCGGCCAGCTCGCGCACGGTGTACTCGGCCGGGTTGCCGATGTTGACCGGTCCGGTGATGTCGCCGTCGAGCAGGGCCAGGAACCCCCGCACCTCGTCCTCGACGTAGCAGAAGCTTCGGGTCTGCGACCCGTCGCCGTAGACGGTGATGGGCTTGCCCAGCAGCGCCTGGTAGAGGAAGTTCGAGATGGCGCGCCCGTCGTCGACGCGGAGCCTCGGCCCGAACGTGTTGAAGATGCGGACGATCCGCACGTCGAGGCCGTGCGCCCGGTGGTAGGCCATCGTCATCGCCTCGGCGAACCGCTTGGCCTCGTCGTACACCCCGCGCGGCCCGATGGGGTTGACGTGGCCCCAGTACGACTCGGGCTGGGGGTGCACCTGCGGGTCGCCGTAGACCTCGCTCGTGGAGGCGAGGAAGAACCGGGCCGACTTCGCCTTGGCCAGTCCCAGGCAGTTGTGGGTGCCCAGGCTGCCGACCTTCAGGATCTGGATGGGGATCCGGTTGAAGTCGGCCGGCGACGCCGGGCTGGCGAAGTGGAGCACGGCGTCGACCTGGCCGGGCACCCACACGAACTGGCTGACGTCGTGCTCGACGAACGTGAAGCCCGGCTCGCCGAACAGGTGCTGGATGTTGTCGACCGACCCGGTCAGCAGGTTGTCGATGGCCACCACGCTGTCGCCCCGGGCGACCAGGGCGTCGCACAGGTGGGAGCCCAGGAACCCCGCCCCCCCGGTCACCACGACACGAGCCATCAGTGCTTCCCCCTTACGCCGTCTGCCAGTCCCAGTGGTCTAGCCCACGACGACCGGCCCGGCGGGCGGGGACGTCAGCGGGAGGTCAGCGGCCGATGCCGACGTAGCCGAAGCCCCGGCGCTCGAGCGCCGGCCTGTCGAGCAGGTTGCGGGCGTCGACCACCCGGGGCGCCGCCATCAGGCCGGCGACCTTGTCGAAGTCGAGCCAGCGGAACTCGTCCCACTCGGTGAGCACCACGAGCACCTCCGCCCCGTCACACACCGAGTACGGGTCGTTGGCCGGATCGATCCCGGCGACGGGCGCCTTGACCGCCGGGTCGTACGCCCGGACGTCCGCGCCCTGCTCGGACAGGAGCGACACGATGCGGAGCGCCGGCGAGTCGCGGGTGTCGTCGGTGCGGGCCTTGAACGTCAGGCCCCACACCGCCACCCGGGTGCCGTCGAGCGAGCCGCCCACCGACGTGCGGACCTTGTCGACCACCCGGTGGAACTGGTCCTCGTTCACCGTGATGACGCCGGACAGCAGGTCGAAGCTGTAGCCGGCCGACTCCGCGATGTGCACGAGCGCCCGCGAGTCCTTGGGGAAGCACGAGCCGCCCCATCCCGGGCCGGGCTTGAGGAACTCGTGCCCGATGCGCTTGTCGTAGCCCATGCCCAGCACCACGTCCTTGACGTCGGCGCCGACCGCCTCGCACACCGCCGCGATGGCGTTGACGAAGCTGATCTTGGTGGCCAGGAACGCGTTGGAGGCGTACTTGATGGTCTCTGCCGACGCCGTGTCGGTGACGATGATCGGGGCGGTCACCCCGATGTAGAGCGACGCCACCCGCACCGCGGCCGACTGGTCGTCACTGCCGATGACGATGCGGTCGGGGTTGAGGAAGTCGTGGCAGGCCGTGCCCTCACGCAGGAACTCGGGGTTGGACACCACCATCACGTCGTCCCGGCCCAGCACCCGCTCGACCACCCGGGTCGAACCGACCGGCACGGTCGACTTGTTCACCACCACCGCCTGGGACGGCAGCGCCGGGCCGATCTCGCGGGCCGCCGCCTCGATGTAGCTCAGGTCGGCCGAGCCGTCGTCGCCCTGCGGCGTGGGCACGCACAGGTAGGCGAACTCGGCGGCGCGGGCCGCGTCGGCGTTGGCGGCGACGAAGCGGAGGCGCCCGCCCTCGAGGCCCTCGCGGACCATGGCGTCGAGCCCGGCCTCGACGATGGGGACCTCGCCCCGGCCGAGCCGGGCGACCCGGCGCTCGTCGATGTCGGCGCAGACCACGTCGTGGCCGAGGTGCGAGAAGCATGCGGCCGTGGTGAGCCCCACGTAACCCGCCCCGATGACGGCGATCTGCGCCATGGTCCGTCCTTCCACTCGCCGGCTACCGGCCGTCGTCCCCGCTCGGGATGGTGTCGTCAACGTGGGGGATGTCCGCCCACCACGCAGTGAAGGCCCCCGAGGCTAGTCTCCCCGGCGCCCGACGGCGCGATCGGACGGGGGGAACCGGGTGGGGGCCCTGCGCTAGCCTTGCCCCCTGGCGCGGTGACCGCCGCGACCGATCGCCGGCAGGGCGACATGGGGCCGCCGCGTCCGCACCGCAGTCGCTCCGCCGTGCCACCACGACATCCGCCAGCCACCTGGCAGAGAGGTTCACCGTGAGAAACTCGCTCGGGGCCGTTCAGTCGCTGCTGGTGCTCGGTGGCTCGTCCGACATCGGCGCGGCCATCGCCCGCCGGCTGGTCGCCGGCGGCTGCCGCAGCGTGGTGCTGGCCGGCCGGCGTCCCGACGCCATGGAACGGGTGGCCGGCGACCTGCGGGCGGCCGGGGCCGAGGTCGCGATCACGACCTGGGACGCGACCGACATCGGCAGCCACGCCGACGCGCTCAAGGCCGCGTGGGACGCGCTGCCGGGGGGCGGCGACGTCGACTGCGTGCTGCTCGCCGCCGGCGTGCTCGGCGACCAGGCCCAGATGGAGGACGACCCGTCCGCCGTGGCCGAGGTCGCCGCGGCCAACTACACGGGGCCGGCGTCGACGCTGCTGCACGTCTCCCGGCGGCTCGAGGAGCAGGGCCACGGCTCGATCGTGGTGCTCAGCTCGGTCGCCGGCGAGCGGGTCCGCCAGTCGAACTTCGTGTACGGGTCCACCAAGGCCGGCCTCGACGGGTTCTGCCAGGGCCTGGGCGACTCGCTCGACGGCACGGGCGTGCACCTGGTGGTGGTCCGGCCCGGGTTCGTGCACACGTCCATGACCGAGGGCAAGGCGGCCCCGCCGCTCGCCACCACGCCCGAGGCGGTGGCCGACGCCGTGGCGGGCGCGCTCGCGTCGGGCCGCGAGATCGTCTGGGTGCCGGGGGCCTTCCGCTACGTGATGGCCGCCTTCCGGCACCTGCCCCGCCCGGTGTGGCGCAAGCTGTCCGCGAGGATGTAGGCCGGTCCTGCCATGAGCCGCACCTCAAGCCCGCCGCCCGCGGTGCCGACCTCGGCGCCGGCGAAGCCGGACGACGTCACGGGCGACGTCACGGGCGACGTCACGGACGACGTCGGCGTGGCACCGGCGGGGCCGGCAGGGCCGGCACCTGTAGCCCGGGGGCCCCTGACCCTGGCCACGGGACTGGTGAAGCTGGCGAGGCCCAAGCAGTGGGCCAAGAACGTGCTGGTGTTCGCCGCACCGGCCGCCGCCGGCGTGCTCGACAACACGCAGTGGGCCATCGACGCGACCGTGGCCTTCGTCTGCTTCTGCCTGGCGGCCGGGGGCACCTACTACGTCAACGACGCCAGCGACGTGGCGGCCGACCGCCTCCACCCCAAGAAGCGGCACCGGCCGGTCGCCTCGGGGGTCGTGCCGGTCCCTCTCGCCTACGTGGGCGGGGTCGTGCTCATCGGGGCGGCGCTGGCCCTCGCGTTCACGGTCAACGGCAACCTCGCCCTCACCGTGGCGGGCTACGTGGTCCTGACCACGGCGTACTCGTCGTTCCTCAAGCACGTGGCGGTCGTCGACCTGGTGGCCGTGGCCGCCGGGTTCGTCCTCCGGGCGGTGGCGGGTGCGGCCGCGACCGAGGTGCCGATCTCCGACTGGTTCTTCATCGTCACCAGCTTCGGGGCCCTGTTCATGATCTCCGGCAAGCGGGCCGCCGAGGCCAGGGAGATGGGCGACGAGGCCGGCGAGTTCCGCACCGTGCTCGCCGCCTACAGCACCAGCTACACGGCCTACCTCCGCTCGCTGACGTCGGGTGCCGTGCTGGTGGCCTACTGCCTGTGGGCCTTCGAGAAGGCCGAGTCGGTCGCGGGGTCGCCGTGGCTGCCCTGGTACCAGCTCTCGATCCTGCCGTTCATGATGGCGGTGCTGCGCTACGCGCTCGTGCTCGACCAGGGTCGCGGCTCCGCGCCCGAGGAGATCGTGCTCGGCGACCGGCCTCTGCAGCTCATCGGTGTCGCCTGGGCCATCGTGTTCGCAATCGGCGTCTACACCGCGTGAGCAGGCCATGAACGAAGAGAAGCTGGGCGACTCCCCGCCGGGGGAGATGGAACTGGTGACGGGCTGGGGCAGGAACCCCTCGTCGGCGGCGCACGTCAGTCGCCCGTCGAGCCCGGACGAGCTGGCGATGGCCGTCAAGGCCGCCGGGCCCCGGGGCGCCATCGCCCGGGGCCTGGGCCGCGCCTACGGCGACCAGGCCATGAACGCCGGCGGCCTGGTCGTCGAATCGACCGGCGTGTCGGGCCTGCTCGAGCTCGACCACCAGGCGGGCACCGCCCGCGTGCTGGCCGGTACGTCGCTCAGCGACCTGCTGCGGGAGATCGTGCCGCAGGGCTGGTTCGTGGAGGTGACGCCCGGCACCCGCAACGTCACCATCGGCGGAGCCATCGCCAACGACGTCCACGGCAAGGGGCACCACTCCAGCGGCACGTTCGGCGCCCACGTGCGCTCGATGGTGCTCGCCCTCCCCGACGGCACCCGGCGGACGCTCACCCCGACCGAGACGCCCGCCGAGTTCTGGGCGACCTGTGGCGGCATGGGCCTCACCGGCGTGGTCGTCGAGGCGACCGTCGGGCTGCGCCCCATCGAGACGAGCCTGCTCACCGTCGACAGCGACCGGGTGCCCGACCTCGACACGCTGCTGGCCATGCTGCTCGAGGGCGGGCGCAAGTACCGCTATTCGGTCGCCTGGGTCGACTTCCTGGCCCGGGGCCGCTCGCTGGGCCGGGCCGTGCTCGACCAGGGCGACTTCGCCACCCTCGACGACCTACCGGCCCGGCACCGCGGGCACGCCCAGCCGCTCGCCTACAAGCCGCCGCCCACCGTGCCGGCGCCGCCGGTCGCCCCCAACGCCCTGCTCAACCGCGCCTCCATCGCCGCGTTCAACGAGTTCTGGTTCCGCAAGGCCCCGCGCCGCCGCCGCGGGCACCTGCAGACCATCGACAAGTTCTGGTACCCGCTCGACATGGTCGTGGGCTGGAACCGGATGTACGGCTCCCGCGGCTTCCTCCAGTGGCAGTGCCTGGTGCCGTTCGGGGCCGAGGACGTGCTGCGCGAGATCGTGGAGTCGATCGCCGACCACCCGGCGCCGAGCTTCCTGTCGGTGCTCAAGTACTTCGGCGAGGCCAACCCGGGGCCGTTGTCGTTCCCGGGGCCCGGGTGGACGCTCAGCATCGACGTGCCGACCGACGTCGGCGGGCTCGCCCGGCTGCTCGACCGCCTGGACGAGCGGGTGTGCGGGGTCGGCGGCCGCCTCTACCTGGCCAAGGACAGCCGCATGCGGCCCGAGCTCCTGCCCGTGATGTACCCGCGGCTCGACGAGTGGCGGGCCGTCCGTGACGGCCTCGACCCCGAGCGGCACCTCACGAGCGACCTGGCCCGCCGCCTGAGCCTGCTGGGCTGAGAAGGCCGAGCGGATAGGGCGCTCGCCACGGCCTACGCGTGGCGATTTGGAGCGGGAGCACCAGCTCCACAGCTCGGCCGACCGGCAACGCAGCACGGTGACACGCGCCGGCGTGACCTATCCGCTCGAGTCCCAAGGACCTGCCCCGCACCTAGATGAGTAGTTCCAAGCCGTCGTGGTCAGTGGTCGTAGGCGGTGAGCGATCGCAGGGTGGGTTGGCCGTGGCGTTCGTTGTGCCAGATGGCGGCGGTGAGGGCGAGGAGTCGTTGCAGGACGCGGGCGGCGACGCCGGGGAGGCTGCGGGCGGCGTGTCGTTCGAGGTCGAGTCCGGCTTTGAGGGTC
>DASSGC010000481.1:0-7308 GCA_035693765.1 Acidimicrobiales bacterium | reverse complement strand
TCCCCCTGTGCGTGGTCACGCGATCGGCACCGGGATGACCGGGGCGGCCGCCGCGTCCCGGGCGCGGCGGTCGTCGACGTTGGTGGAGAACGCCCGGAACACGTCCTCCGGGATGGGATCGTGGAGCACGGCGCTGCGCCGCCCCCGCAGGTCGCGGTGCAGCGACACGGCGGCCCGGCCGGGGTGGTCGGCGGACTCCCGCCGGGGGCCCGCCTCCCGCAGCATGCGGATGCGCTCGTCGGTCACCTCGAAGCCCACCAGCCTGATGGCCGCCGCCGCCTCGACATCGTCCTCCAGGGCCATGGCGAACACGCGCGAGATGTAGGTCTCCATGCCCTTCGACAGCACGTCGGACGGGAGCTGCGAGGCGTAGATCAGCCCCACGTTGAGCGAGCGGCCCTCGCGCATCATCTTGTCGTTGAGGGCGACCGTGTCGGCGTGGCCCAGCACGGTGTGGGCCTCGTCCGTCGCCATCACCCCGCCGTCCGACAGCGACAGGATGCCCACCGACGCCGAGGTCACGCAGCGGATGGCGGCCAGGCTGATCCGCTCCGCGTCGCTGTAGGCGTCCTTGATCTGCGACGGCAGGTTCAGGTCGACGTCGAACTCGATGAGCGTCAGCGCGCTGGTCATCTCCCGGTCGTCGAACCGGGGCCGGGGGGCCATCCCCACACCGAGCTGGAACAGCGGCGTCGAGGCCCAGGTCCGCTGGATCAGGTCGACGACCACGGGGTCGTCGACGCACCCGAGCGCCTCGCCCACGCAGCGGGCGCCGCCGACCGCACCCCGGCCGAGGCCGAACCGCAGGGCGGTGCGCTGCCGCTGGTCGAGGTCGATCACGGTGGTGATGAAGTTGGCGGCGATGCTGGCCGCCGTGTCGGGCCGCGCGAACCGGAACGGATCGAAGGCCCCACCCCCCTCCTCGCTCGCCAGCGTGGCCAGCGACACCCGCTCGGCGGCGTGGTCGGTCTCACGGTTGACGAGGTCGACGAACGGCTGGAGCGAGTCGAACCCCTTCGGGTTGACGACGATCACCCGGTGCCCCATGAGCACGCTCTGCAGGCACAGCAGTTGCAGCAGCATCGTCTTGCCGCTGCCGGGCCGGCCGCAGATGTAGGTCGTCGGCGGCCGGTCCTGGCGGGAGGCGGCCAGCGGGTCGAAGTAGACGGGTGCGCCGTCGGGCAGACCCTGGCCGACGTAGGCCCCCTCGGGGTCGCCCAGATCGGTGAAGCTGGCCACGCCCGAGTAGGCCACCATCGCCAGGTTGAGGCGCTGGGGCCACGGCGAGCACCGCACCCGGGAGCAGGGCTGCACCTCGTCGAGCGCCAGCATCTGGCGGTGGCCGAGCGGCTTGGTCTCGATCCCGTAGCTCGCCGACAGGTACTCGACGAAGGTCTCGGTGGCGTGGGTCGGCGGCGTGCGCCGCCCGAAGATCACCGAGCAGTCGAGCAGCGAGGGGACGTCCCGCCCCTGTGCGTACTCCTTGCGCACCGCCCGGGTGAACGCCACCCGCTCGGCCGCCTCGCTGCCGGCGCCGTGCGGGTCGTGCGCCTTCTCGGCCTCGTGCTCCTGGCTCTGGCTGCGCAGCGACCGGCGCAGGTCGCGGTTGGTGTCCTCGCCGGTCTGGAGCTGGGCCCGCAGGGACACGACGTCGGGCCCGTGGTCGAGGTTGAAGGCGTCGGCCAGCCACATCGAGTCGGGCGCCGCCAGCAGCGGGGTGGCGAACCGCTCCAGGGCCACGAACTCGATCTCGTCGCCGGTCCCGATCACCAGCTTCTCGGGCAGGCGGA
The DNA here is from genome assembly GCA_035693765.1 of Acidimicrobiales bacterium. Taxonomy (GTDB): domain Bacteria; phylum Actinomycetota; class Acidimicrobiia; order Acidimicrobiales; family VFJN01; genus ZC4RG19. The sequence goes on along the minus strand of DASSGC010000481.1, from coordinate 5,518 downwards.
CGATCTCGGGCTCGGCGTGGCGGCCGTCGTTGAACCAGGCCTCCAGCCGGCGACGCTCCGTCCGGGTGGGGGCCCGGCAGTCGTGCCGGCGGAGGACGCCCGCGATGTGGCGGCGGTCGGGCTCGAACGCGGCGTAGTCGGTCGGGGCGTCGCGCAGCAGGGCGGCGACCAGCTCCATCGACATGTCGAGCACCGAGCGGGAGCGGGCGGCGGCCGTGGCGTCGATGTCGCGCAGCCGCACCCCGAGGAACGTGGCCTGCTGCGGCACGTGCAGGCGGTCGAGGACCTCGCGCAGGTAGGCCGACTGGGCCTCGGTGGGCGTGCCCGGGGGCACCTCGGGCGTGCCCTCCCACCGGACCGACAGCACGTGGACGTCGCGGTACGAGGCGGTGGACCGCACCCCGAAGCTGCGCGACAGGCTGGTCCGGCCGATCTCGGCCAGCACGTTCTCGACCCGGCGGCCGACATCGAGGATGGCCTCGTCGTCCTCGTAGTACAGCGGGTGGTTGCGGATGACGGCGTAGAGCCAGACGCTGCGGTCGCGCCCCGTGTACAGGGCGTGGCCGCTGCCGGTCTCGCGCTCGATCCAGGGGGTGGCCCGGAACTCGCCGGTGGCGCGGTCGACGGTGCCGGTGGTGCGCTCGTCGAACAGCTTGGCGGCCAGCCTGCGGACGTACCTCACGACGCCCCTCCGGCCCCGCCCGTGGTCGTGGACGTGGCGGTCGTGGTCATGGTCGTGGTCGGGGTCGCTGCGGCGCCAGGCTCCCCCGCCACCGGGGAGGCGTTCTCGTAGGCCGCGAGCGTCAGCGCCGATCCGGCCGGGCCCCACGCCACGATCTCGGGCAGGGGATCGCCGGCGTGGCGGACGAGCAGGTCGAACGCCAGGCGGGTGCTGACCGCCGGGTCGTCCGCCGCGGTGAGCGCCAGCTCCACGTGGACGCCGACCGCGCCGTCGCCGCGGGCGTACAGGCCGCCGACCTCGGGCTCGCCCGCCGTCCGCCAGGCGCCCAGGCCGACGTACTCGACGCCGTTGCGGCTGTCGCCGGTGATCTCCAGCAGGCGGCGGCGGTCGTCCTCGGCGAACGCCCGGGCCCACTCGGCGATCCGCTCCCGCAGGGTGGCCGACGCCCGCCGGGTGTCGTACACGGCGCTCCAGTCGAGCGGGTCGATGGCGGCGGCCGCGGCGTCGGGCACGAACGGCTCCAGGCTGGGGAGGGCGCCGAGCGCCGGGCCGCTCCCCGCGGTCTCGACCAGGGGCACCGCCAGCACGAACGGTCCCTGCGCCGTGCCGACCAGGAAGCGGTGCGTCTCCACCGTCCGGCCCCGCCCGGCCGCGTCGCCGGTCTCCGCCGCCGGGAGGGTCGTCACCTCGGCACCCATGGCGATGAGCCAGGTGTGGGGGATCGGCGCCGGGCGGGCCTCGTCGTCGCCGATGGTGCCGGCCGGTGCGAGCGGCGCCCGCCCGGCGTCGGCCCCGAGGCCGCGGGCGACCGGCACGGGCAGCGGCTCCCCGGCCAGGTAGCTCTGGGCGACGACCGTCGCGTAGTCCTGGTGGCGGGGCTGGGCGGGCGGCGGCGTCTCGTCGGGCCGGTTGGCGACCGCGGCGACGCAGCCGATGGGCCCCGACACGGCGGCGAAGGCCACGCAGGCGACGATCACCCGGAAGCGCCGGGTGAAGCGCCGGGGGTCGGAGAACTCTCGGGGGATCGCGGTGCGTTCGAGCGCCATGGTGCGGGGCTGCCTCCTCACGGCGGAGCATTCCGCCCGCCGCGCCCGACCCGCTGGAATGCTGGGCGAGGTGACCCCGGTCCGGTGTGCGACGTGCCGACGGCGCACCGCCCTCGAGGCGGGCGGGCGCTGCGCGCGCTGCTGGCGGGCCGTCGTGTCCTCCGACGACGAGGCCGGCCGGGCCGCGGCGGCACGCCACGACGACCTGCCCGGCTGGGTGCTGAACGCGCTGGCCGCCGACCGCTCGGCGCTGGTGCGGGCCGAGGTCGCCTCCCGCCCGGGGCTGCCCGACGCGCTCGTCGCCGTGCTGGCCGACCCCCGCACCGAGCCCGACCCGACGGTGTTGCGGCGCATGGCCGCCCACCCCGGGATCGCCGTCCGCGCCCTGGCGCTGGCGGCCACGGCCGATGTCGTCGCCCTGCGGCGGCTGGCCGAGAACCCGGCCACCCCGCGCGACGCGCTGGCGGTGCTCGCCGGCCACCCCGACCCGGCGGTGCACCGCCGGGCCCGGGCCCGCATCGTGGGCGCCGGCCTCGACGACGACGCCCGGGCCCGGCTTCCGGTGGGGCTGCGCGCCTACCTGACCTGACGTGGGCTTTTCCGCCGTGGCAACCCTTGTGGCAACCGGCCGGGCAACGGGGCGCGGCGACGGTCGAACCCATGACCGGCTCCGTGCTCGTCCTGCTCGACACCGAATGGCGCACACTCGGCCGCCAGCCCGTGCCGGCCGGGTGGGGCATCGCCGCGCCCGTCCTGGCCGGGTTCCGGCGGATCGCCGCGGTGGTGGACGCGTGCCGCGCCCCCGGCGACCCCGCGGCGGCCAACCGGGTGCTCGGCGCGGTGCTCGACCGCGCCGCGGCGGGTGACGCGCTGGCCCACCGGACCGCCCTCCAGGCGCTGCTCCCCGTGGCGGCGGCGACCGCCGCCCGGCTGCGGGGCTACGTCGGCTGGGGCCCGTGGGCCAGCCGGGCCGACCTCGACGGCGAGGCCGCGGCGGCCCTGGTCGAGGTGGTGAGCGCCGGGGTGCCGACCACGCCGTGGCCGGCGGCGGTGGTGCGGTCGCGGCTGCGGGACCGCCTGCGCACGACGGTCCACCGCCACCGCCGCCAGCGCCACCGGGAGGGTACGCCGCTGGAGTCGCTCGACCAGCGGGCGGGTGCCCATCCCACCGGTGCCCTGCACGACGCTCGCAGCCCCGAGGAGCGGGCCGCCCGGGCGGTCGTCGACGCCGCCCGGGGTGGCGCGGTGTCGCTGGCGGCGGCACAGACCGTGCTGGCCACGTCGGTCTACGGCTGGGACACGGCCGGGTTCGCCGCCCTCACGGGGCGCGACGTCCGTGCCGTCCGGGCCCACCGGCGCCGCACCACCCGCCGCCTGGCGGCCGTGGCCGACGCCCACCTGGCGATCGCGGGGTGAGCCGCGGTCCGGCAGGGCGCGCCGTCACGACCCGGACGCGGACTGCTGGAGGTTCTGGTACTGCTCCAGCGCCCGGGCGAAGAACTCCTGCGTCTCGGGTTGCAGGCCGTCGAGGGCGTCGAAGGCGGCGGCCGCCGCCTCGGCCTCGCGGCGCACGGACGTGAAGCCGTCGACGTCGCCCTGGTGGAGCTTGGCCAGGGCCAGGTCGCAGTACAGGCCCTCGTGGCGGGGCACGGCCCGCTGGCCCTGGCGGGCCGCCCACTCGGCCAGGCGGGCGTCGCCCGACGCGACCGCCAGCTCGCCCAGCCGGTGGGCGGCGTCGGTGATCTGGCGCTCGAGCGCGTACGAGATGCCCTCGGCGCTGGCCCAGCCGTAGCCGCCGGCCGGCGTCTCGCTGAACGGCTGGGCCCGCACCAGCGCGAGGGCGGTCCGCAGCAGCGTCACCTCGCAGTCGCCGGGCGCGGTGCGGGCGGCGGTGAGCAGGGACTGGAAGCGCTGGTAGTCGGAGCGCACGCCCGGGCCCAGCTCGTAGCTGCCGTCCTTGACCGCCGGGAGGATGTGCGGATCGCCGGCGGCCGACCGCCCGAGCGCCGTGCGGGTGCGGGACACGGCCTGCCGCAGCGAGGTGGCCTTGAAGCCCGGCGGGAAGATCGTGTCGCGCAGCCGGTCGCCGCTCACGGGCCCGTCGTGCACGGCCAGGTAGGCCACGATCTCGACCGACCGCTGGCGGGGGTCGACCTGCCAGCCGGTCACCGTCGGCCGGCCGAGCACCACCACCTCGATCTCGCCCGGGGCCAGGATCGACCGGACCAGCGAGGCGTACTTGACCCGCACGTCGTCGGGGACGTCGGCCGGCGGCGAGGCCACCGGGGCGAACAGCGCGGGCGCGGCGGCCGGTGCGTGGGCGGGCGGGTGCGGGCGCGCGGGTGCGGCCGCGGCGGTGAGCAGGCGGGCGGTGTCGCCCGCGGTCCGGGCGTCGACCCCGCTGAGGCGCAGCGACAGGCCGTACGGGTACAGCGTGGCGAACCCGTCGGCGCCCGCCACCAGCCGGTGGGTCGCCCCGGGCACCGGACCGACCGCGACGACCGCGGCGCCCCGGCCGGGCGGGACGGCAGCGGCGATGCCGGGGTCGAGGCCGGGACCGGCGGCGACCACCACCAGCGGCGGCCAGGGCTCGCCCCCCTCGCCGGACCGGGCCGCCTGGGTGGTGCCCGGCGTGTCGCCTCCGGCCGGGCCGAGGCCGCCCACGGCCCGACCGGTGGCGTCGACCGCCGCGGCGACCGTGCCGGGGACCGCGGCAGCGTCGATCTCGTCGACCTGATCGAGGGCGGCGAGCGCGGTGAGGCCGCCCATGAGCCGGAGGTCGACGTCGCCGGCCCAGGGGGCGGTGGCGAGGTCGAGCGACAGGCCGGTGAGCCAGTCGCGCACGACGCCGCCGTCGCCCTCGACGCTGAGCAGCCCGAGACGCTCGAGGTCGACGAGCACGGTGCTGCCGTCCTCGGTCGTGCCCAGCGTGACGAGCCCGGGCGCGTACGGCGCCTCCTCCGCGGCGACGCCGCGGATCTGGTCGAGGTCGTCGCACTGGAGCGTCCACTGCCACCCGCTGGCGTCGGGCGCGAACCGGGGCGCCCCGGCGGGGGCCGGACCGTCGAGCAGCAGCACCAGGCCGGCGGGCCCGGTCCGCACGCCGACGAGCTCGACGGGCGTACCGGTGGAGCGCACGGCCCAGGTGAGGTACCGGACCGCGGTGTCGACCCACTCGGCCGACTCGCGGTCGGCGATGGCGCGCCAGCGCCGCTCGGTGGGCTCCAGCTCGCTCGGCTGGCGCTCGGCGGGCGCGGGGTCGGAGCCGGCCGACCGGGCCCGTGTGCGCATCCGCCGCCGGCGCAGCGCGTCGAGCCGGAGGGCGATGCCGGCCGCCAGCACGGCGGGGATGCCGGCCCAGGCGACGGGCGCGATGTCGAGGTCGCCGTCGTCGAGCGCGTCGTCGCTGTCGCCGGTGTCGCCGGCCCGCTCGACGTCGTCGACCGGCGGCGGGGTCGCGGCCGGCGCGGTGGTGGCCGGGGCGGTGGCGGGCGGGGCCGGGGCGGGCGGGGCCGTCGTGGGCGGGGGCGGCGGCGTCACCGGCCGGGCCGGGGCCGCCTCGGGGACCGGGGCCGGCGGTGTCACCGGCCGGGCCGGGGGCGCCACGGGGACCGGGATCGACGCGGGCGCCGGGGCGGCGGTCGGCGCCGGGGACGCCTCCGGCGCGGGCGCCGGATCCGGGGCCGAGGCCGGGGCCGGCTCGATCGCCGGGGCCGGCATCGCCGCCGCGGGCGGCGCGGCCGGGGCGGCCGGTTCGGCGGCCGCAGCCGCCGGTGCGCCCGCCGCGGGG
>DASSGC010000480.1:0-15407 GCA_035693765.1 Acidimicrobiales bacterium | reverse complement strand
GCTACAGCCTGCACTCCATGCGCATCCTGGCCCCGTTCGTCGGCGGCGAGCCGACCCTGGTGAGCGCGAGCGCCGGTGAACGGGAGGGGCACCCGGGCGTCGACGAGTGGCTCACCGCCGAGCTGGTCTTCCCCAACGGGGTGACCGGCAGCGCCGGCTGCAGCATGGCCAGCGACCACCACCAGATGAGCCACCGGCTCGTCGGCACGCAGGGCGAGGCGGTCATCAAGGACTTCGTCAACCCGCACGACGACGACCGGCTCATGGTGACGACGAAGGACGGCACCCGCACCGAGCACCTCGGCACCCGCTCGTCGTACACCTACCAGCTCGAGGCGTTCTCCACGGCGGTGCGCACCGGCGTGCCCGCGCCGGCCCCCGTCGGTGCCGACGACGCGCTGCGCACGATGCGACTCATCGACCAGTGCTACGAGGCGAGCGGGATGCAGCCCCGACCGCGCCACTGACCCGACCACCTTCCCGACACCCAGAGGCGGACCCGCCCATGCCGAACACCACGCCCGACGAGCTGATGGCCACGTGCTGGAGCTCGGCCGGTGACGCCGCCTCCGACCGCGCCGACCTGCGCAGCCCACTGCCGCTGCGCCGGCGTGTCGAGGCCGCGGCAGCCGCCGGGTTCACCGGCTTCGGGCTGCTCAGCGACGACCTGCCCCCCGCCATCGCCGAGTACGGGCTGCCCGGCATCGCAACCATGCTGGCTGACAACGGGATCGTGCACCTCGAGCTCGAGAGCATCCCGTACTGGTGGGGTGACGACGCGCACCGCGAGGAGTCCGACCGAGTGCGGTACCTGCTCCTCCAGGCGGCCGAGACCCTCCACCCGCGACACCTCAAGGTCACCCCCGACGGCGACGACGCGCCGTGGGACCGAGGGGTGTGGGCCGCGAGGTTCGGCGAGCTGGCCGAGCAGGCCGAGGGCGTCGGCGCCCGGCTCGGGATCGAGTTCTTCCCGTGGGCGAACGTCAGCTCGTTGGCTGAAGGGCTGCGCCTCGTCGAGGACGCCGGCCACGCCAACGGCGGCGTCATCATCGACACCTGGCACATCGCCCGCGCGAACACGCCGACGGCCGACCTCGCGACGGTGCCGCTGCACCGCATCATCGGCGTCGAGCTGAACGATGCCGACGGAGCCGTCATCGGCACGCTGTTCGAGGACACCGTTCACCGGCGTCGCTACTGCGGCGAGGGTTCGTTCGACCTCGCCGGCATGGTGACGGCGCTGCGCGCCGCCGGGTGGACCGGGCCCTGGGGCGTCGAGATCCTCTCCGACGAGCACCGCGCGCAGCCCGTCGAGTCGGCCCTCGTCCGCGCCGCGGACACCGCACGCCGCGTGCTCCAGGCCGGCTGAGCGGATCCGCCGAGGTTCGGACCTGAGGGTGCCGCCGGTCGAGAGGTCATGAATCGCCGACGAGAGTCGCCGGTCCCGGGCATGTCGTGACCTCTCGTCCCCCCAGGCACCTACCCACTGGCCCGTCTCCGCACGACGCGGCCCCCGGCATCCGCTCTCGGATGCCGGGGGCCGCGTTCGCGTCGGGCGCTGCGCCTCAGACGTTCTGGGGGAAGCCCAGCTCGATGCCGCCGTGGCTGGGGTCGAGCCAGCGCGAGGTGACGACCTTGCCGCGGGTGTAGAAGTGCACGCCCTCCATGCCGTGGGCGTGGGTGTCTCCGAAGAGGCTGTTCTTCCAGCCACCGAACGAGAAGTACGCCATCGGCACCGGGATCGGCACGTTGACGCCGATCATCCCGACCTCGACCTCGCTCTGGAAGCGGCGGGCCGCCCCGCCGTCGTTGGTGAAGATCGCCGTGCCGTTGCCGTAGGGGTTGGAGTTGATCAGGTCGAGGGCCTCGTCGTAGGACTTGACCCGCAGCACCGACAGCACCGGGCCGAAGATCTCGTCCTGGTAGATCGACATGTCGCGCGTGACGTTGTCGAACAGCGTCGGCTTGAGGAAGTAGCCCTCGCCGTCTGAGTCCACATCGCCCTCGCGGCCGTCGATCACGAGCGTCGCGCCCGCCTCGGTGCCGGCGTCGAGGTAGGACGTCACCTTGTCGCGGTGCTGGGCGGTGACGAGCGGGCCCATGTCGCAGCCGCGCGTGCCGTCGCCGGTGACGAGCTTGCCGACCCGGTCCTTGATCTTCTCGACGAGCTCGTCGGCGATGGTGTCGACGGCGAGCAGGGCCGAGATCGCCATGCAGCGCTCACCGGCGGAGCCGAAGCCGGCGTTGACCGCGGCGTCGGCGGCGAGGTCGAGGTCGGCGTCGGGCAGGACGAGCATGTGGTTCTTCGCCCCACCGAGGGCTTGCACCCGCTTGCCGTGCGCGGTCCCGGTCTCGTAGACGTACCTCGCGATCGGCGTGGAGCCGACGAACGACACCGCCTTGACCTGCGGGTGCGTGAGGAGGGCGTCGACGGCCTCCTTGTCGCCGTGCACGACGCTGAGCACGCCGTCGGGCAGACCGGCCTCCTTCCACAGGGCGGCGACGGCGTTGACGGCCGACGGGTCCTTCTCGCTCGGCTTGATGACGACGGCGTTGCCGCAGGCGATCGCGACGGGAACGAACCACAGTGGCACCATGGCCGGGAAGTTGAAGGGGCTGATGACCGCCACGACACCGAGGCTCTGGCGGATCGAGTAGACGTCGACCTTGGTCGAGGCGTTCTCGGTGAAGCCACCCTTCATCAGGTGCGGGATGCCGCACGCGAACTCCGCGACCTCCAGGCCACGGGTCACCTCGCCGAGGGCGTCGGAGAGCACCTTGCCGTGCTCGGCCGTGATGAGGGCGGCGATGTCCTCCTTGCGCTCGTTGAGCAGCTCGCGGAAGCGGAAGAGGACCTGGGTGCGCTTGGCGAGCGAGATGCTGCCCCAGCCCGCGGCCCAGGCCTCGTGGGCGGCGGTGACGACGTCGCCCACGAGGGCGGCTGAGGCGAGATCGAGCTCGCCGGTCTGCTGCCCGGTGGCGGGGTTGAAGACCGGGCTCGTGCGCTCGGCGGTGCCCTCCCACGGGGCGCCGTTGATGAGGTGGGTGATGCGGGTCGGGGTGGTGGTCATGGTGATCAGGTCCTGTCGTACGAGGTGATGAAATCAGTGTCCCAGACGGGGCATGGCGATGGAATGCGTGGGTCGAAGGGCGGGATCAGGCGCGAACCGACAGTTCAGCGCGAACGGTGGGGATGCTGGCGAGGTCCACCGGCTCCCCGCTGGACATCGAGCGGGCGCAGGCCTCGGCGGTGCGGAACGCCTCGAGGGCGTCCGCGACGGTGCACGGGCTGGGGATGGTGCCCCGGGCGACGTCGACGAACGCGGTGAGCTCGGTGACGTAGGCCGGCAGGAACCGCTCCATGAACGACCAGTGGCGGGGGCCGGGGGGCCACTCGATGCCGGGCTCGGCCGACGTGACGGCCAGCGTCGCGTCGTGCCCCACGCCGAGGGTGCCCTGGGAGCCGTGGACCTCCATCCGCACGTCGTGCCCGCCCCCGTTGTACCGGGTGGCCGTCACGGACACCAGGGTGCCGTCGTCCAGGACGAGTGTGGCGGCCGCGGTGTCGACGTCACCGGCCTCGGTGAAGAACGTCTCGCCCTTGTTGGCTCCGACGGCGAAGACACGGCTGACCTCGTGCCCGGTGACGAACCGGATGATGTCGAAGTCGTGCACGCTGCAGTCCCGGAACAGTCCGCCCGAGGACGGCAGGTACGCCGCCGGCGGCGGTGCCTGGTCCATCGTCGCGGCGCGGATGGTGTGGACGAAGCCCAGCTCGCCCGAGGTGACCGCGTCGCGCACCCGCCGGTATCCGGTGTCGAACCGGCGCTGGAAGCCGATGTGCACCGGCACCCCGCTCGTCGCCTCCAGCTCGGTGAGCGCAATGGTGCGCTCGAGGTCGAGCGCCACGGGCTTCTCGCAGAAGGTGGGGATCTCGCGGGCGATGGCCGCCTCGAGCAGCTCGGCGTGGGCGGCGGTGCCCGCCGTGATGACGAACGCGTCGAGGCCCGAGTCGAGCAACGTGTCGATGCTGGGTGCGGCACTCACGCCGAGGTCGCTCGCCACCCGCTGCGCGAGGGCGGTGTCGAGGTCGGCGAGCACGAGGTCGTCGACCCCCGGGATCGTGGTCAGGGTCCTGGCGTGGAAGGCGCCGATCCGTCCGGTGCCGGCGAGGCCGATGCGCATGTGCAGTCCTTCGGGTGGTGGTCGTGGTCTGGTGGTTCAGGACTCGGCAGTGGCGACGCGGGGGTCGACCGGGAGGTCGGGCCAGGTCTCGCGCACCCAGGCGTGGGCCGGGTCGTCGCAGATCAGCCAGGTTCGCTCGGCGCCCGGGCCGGCCATGACGTTGAGGTAGTAGAGGTCCGCGTCCGGGGCGGCGATGGCCGGGCCGTGCCACCCGTGCGGCACGAGCACGACGTCGCCGGTGCGCACCTCGGCGATGACGTCGATCGGTCGCTCGGTGGTGCCGTACACCCGCTGGTAACCCACGGCGTCCGTGCCGCGGTCGTCGGTCGCCCGCGTCTCGAACCAGTAGATCTCCTCGAGCTCGGCCTCGACGCCGGGGCGGTCGGTGTCGTGCTTGTGCGGCGGCCACGAGCTCCAGTTGCCCGCCGGCGTGATCACCTCACAGGCGATCATCCGGTGGGCGTCCAGCACGCCGGGCACCCCGAAGTTGCGGACCCGGCGCGAGGCGATGCCGGCCCCGCGCAGCTCGACGGGCACCTCCGATGCGAGCAGGTGCCGCGCCGGGATGCCGGTGCCTCCGTCGGTGCGCGCGAGGCAGACGGCGACTCGCACGGCATCCGCCTCGACAAGGCCGGCGGGGGCCTGCAACCGCAGCGTCGCGCCGGGTGGGGCATAGGCCACGTCAGTGGCACCGGCGAAGACGCCGGCACGCCCGGCGAGCGCGAAGGACACGACCTCGCCGGGGCCCACGACCACGTCGACGAGGACACCGCCGGACAGGGGCAGCACGATGGCCTCGTCGTCGGCCAGCTCCAGCTCCACGGCATCCGCACCCGTGAGCGTGACGATGCGCAGCCCGGTGTGGGCCCACCCCGGCACGGAGCCGTCGACGACGCAGTCCCAGCCGTCGGCGGCGAGGGCGCCCGAAGGGTGGCACCACGTGACGTTGTCGTGGCCGAGGCTCATCGGGCACCTCCTCCGTGGACGAGGTCGGCGGCGGTGTCGACCGCGGCCGCGACGTCGCCGTCCGGAGGGTAGAGCAGGGCGCGGCCGACGACGAGCCCGGCGGCGGACGGGCAGGTCAGGGCCGCACCCCAGGTGCGGTAGGTCGCCTCCGGGTCACCCGTGGGGTCTCCCCCGAGAAGCAGGCACGGGAGCGTCGTGGTCTCGAGCACCCGCTCCATCTCGGCGACGACGGGCAGCTTGAGCCAGGTGTGCGCGCTCGAGGCGCCGAGCCCGGACGCGATGGCCATGGAGGAGATGACCGAGTCGGGGTCGAGCAGGTTCTCCACGCGTGTCGGGGATCGTCGCACGGTGAGGAAGGGCTCGACCATGGCCATGAGCCCCCGCGCGGCCAGCGCACTCACGGCCGCGCCGCTCGCCTCGAGCGTGTCGGCCGTTCCGTCGTCCTCGAGGCAGATGCGGGTCAGCATCTTGCCGCCGTCGAGCCCGTGCTCGGCGATGGTCGGCGCGTCGTATGCCGTGAAGCGGTCGTCGAGCTCGAAGGTCGCGCCCTGGAGGCCGCCACGGTTCATGGACCCGATGACGAGCCGGTCGTCGAGCAGGCCCGAGAGCAGGAGGTCCTCGAGCACGTCGGGTGTGCCGAGCACCCCGTCGACGCCCGGCCGCTGGAGGGCCGTGGCGAGCCGCTCGAGCAGGTCGGGCCGGCTGGCCATCGCCCGGGGCTCGTCGCGCACGGCCATGGCCCCGCGGGCCGGGTGGTCGGCGGCGATGAGGAGGAGGCGGCCGTCGGCCGGGAGGCCCGAGGAGGGGCGGCGCTCGGCCCAGGCCCGGACGATCGCTCCGGGGTCGCGCAGGCGGCGGGCCGTGATGGCGGCGGTGTCCACGAGCGGGCTCACGGGTGGGTCTCCTCGAGCAGGGCGAGCACCTCGTGCTCGTGGGGCATGGCGGTCGAGCACTCGAGCCGGGAGGCGACGATGGCGCCGGCGGTGCTCGCGAAGCTGATCATGCGCTCGAGGTCCCAGCCCTCGAGGAGGCCGTGGCAGATGGCCCCGCCGAAGGCGTCGCCGGCCCCGAGCCCGTTGGCGACCTCCACCGGGGTGGGCGGCACGACGACGCGCTCACCACCCGAGGTCATCGCGAGGACGCCCTTCGGGCCCTGCTTGACGATGGCCAGGTCGACGCCACGGTCGAGCAGCGCCCGGGCGGCGACCTCCGGGTCGTCGGTGCCCACCGCGACGCGACACTCCTCGAGGTTGCCGATGGCCACCGTGCTCGCCTCCAGCGCCTCCGCTGCGACGCGGGTCGCCTCGGCCTCGGCGCGCCAGAACATCGGCCGGTAGTCGAGGTCGACCACGGTGTGCGCCCGGCGCCCGCGCAGGCCCCATGCCGTCGCGTGCGCCGTGCGGCTGGGCTCGGCCGACAACCCGGTCAGGGTGGTCCAGAAGAGCCGGCTCTCGCGGACGGCGACCGGCGGGATCTCCTCAGGGCTCACCCGCAGGTCGGGGGCCTGCGGGTAGCGGTAGAAGTAGAGGGGGAAGTCGTCGGGCGGGAAGATCTCGCAGAACGTCACCGGGGTCGGCAGGGAGGGGTCGATCGACACGTAGGTCGCGCTGACGCCGAGCTCCTCGAGAGCCCTGCGCACGAAACGCCCGAACGGGTCGTTGCCCGTGCGGCTCACCAGTGCTGCCGAGTGCCCCAGCCGGGCGGCGGCCACGGCCACGTTTCCCGCGCTGCCGCCGAGGAACTTGCCGAACGTCGTGACGTCCTCGAGACCCACCCCGGTCTGCATGGGGTAGAGGTCGACACCCACCCGGCCGATGGCCAGCACGTCGAACGAGCTCGTCAACGGAGCGAGCACGGCTCCTCCTCGGGTCCGGGTGTCAGGGGCATCGGGATGATGCTGCAAGGCTGCACCACGCCCCGGGGTGCTGTCAACATTTGTTAGGACATTTGACATTTCGCACTGGATGACGTCCCGCCACCTACACTGCATGACGTGAACGTCATCCCCGTGACCATCGACCGCAGCAGCCCCGTGCCGCTCTACCACCAGCTCGCGGAACAGCTCACGGCCTCGATCGAGGACGGCCGGCTCAAGCCGGGCGACCCGTTCGAGAACGAGCTGGCCCTCGCCGAACGACTCGACCTCTCGCGCCCCACGGTGCGTCGGGCCATCGCCGAGCTGGTCAACCGAGGCCTGCTCGTACGGCGCCGAGGCGTGGGAACGACCGTCGCGAGCCAGGTCATCCACCGCCGCGACGAGCTGACCAGCCTCTACGACGACATGGTCCGTCGCGGCCAGGAGCCACGCACCGAGGTGATCTCGTTCAGCACCGAGGAGGTCAACCCCGTCGCCGCCGAGGCGCTCGGCGTGCCCGCCGACTCGCACCTCGTGTCGGTCGAGCGGCTGCGCACCGTCGACGGCACACCCACCGCGCTGATGCACAACTGGCTGCCGCCCCAGTTCGCCGACCTCACCGCTCACGACCTCGAGGACTCCAGCCTCTACGCGATCCTGCGCACCCGTGGGGTGCGGCCGGTGATCGCCCACCAGACCATCGGCGCCCGCCGCCCCGGCACCCGCGAACGCCGCCTGCTCCAGCTCGCGTCGGGCGACCCGCTCCTCACGATGACCCGCAAGGCGTATGCCGCGAACGGCGCCGCCGTCGAGTACGGCGACCACAGCTACCGCTACGACCAGTACGCCTTCGACGTCACGGTCTACGACCGCTGAGCGAACCGCCCCGCCGTTCCCCTTGCGCCCGCCCGGGGGCTGAGTGCTAATGTCCTAACATTCAGGCATTCGCCCCCGAACCCGTCGTGACGGGTCGAAGGAGGACCCGACGGTGAAGATCGCGCAGGACCCCACTCCCTTCCACCACGACCACGCGCTGCTCGACTTCCCGGGCGTCGTGGCCGACCTCGGCTACGAACACATCCAGCTCACGCCGCACGCCGACCTCATCCCCTTCTTCCGCCACCCCAGGGCGGATGACGGGTTGGTGCGGGCACTGAGGAAGGCGTGTGACGAGGCCGGCGTCGGCATCGCGTCGCTGCTGCCCGTGCAGCGCTGGTCCGGTCCGGACGAGTGGGCCCGCGAGGCCGCTGTGCGCAACCTCAAGCGGGTCATCCAGATCGCGGTCGACCTCGAGGTCAGGGTCATCGGCACGGAGTTCTCCGGGCGACCGGAGCGGGCCGAGGAGTCGGAGGCCGCGTTCTACCGGTCGATGGAGGAGCTGCTCCCGATCATCGAGCGCGAGGGCATCGACCTGCTCATCGACCCGCACCCCGACGACTTCGTCGAGGACGGCCTCGAGGCGGTCCGTGTCATCCGGAGCCTGAACAGCCCCAACGTGGGCATGGTCTTCGTCGCCTGCCACACCTTCCACATGGGCCACCCGATGCGCGAGGTCATCCGCGCGGGAAAGGACCTCATCCGCCTCGTGCACGTCGCCGACACGATGGACCACCACGCCTCGCACGGCCTGCGCTACATCTCCAACCCGCCGGGCAACGCCGCGCGCGTGCACCAGCACCTGCGGATCGGCGCGGGCGACGTCGACTGGGACGACTTCTTCGCCGGCCTGGCGGAGATCGGCTTCTACGACAGCCCCGACACGGTCATGTGCAACTCGGTGTTCGCGGAGGACGAGAACGCCGAGGCCATGGCCCGCTTCCAGCTCACCACGATGCGCGCGCGCGTCGCCACGCACACGACCGGAGGACCCCAGTGACCACGTCACCCCTGCGCACGATGACCGAGACGACCCCGACGGCGTTGTGGAACGACTCCTCGACGCTGTCCGAGCTGACCACCGCGATCGAGTGGGGGGCGGTCGGTGCGACCTGCAACCCGGTCATCGCGCTGGCCGCGATCCGGTCGGACCTGCCGCGTTGGCAGGCCCGGATCGCCGAGATCGCCGCGGAGCGCCCGACCGCGACCGAGTCGCAGATCGGGTGGCAGGTCGTCGAGGAGGTCTCCGTCGAGGCGGCCAGGTACCTCGAGCCGGCCTTCGAAGAGCACAACGGACGCAACGGGCGACTGTCGATGCAGACCGACCCACGCCTGCACCGCGACGCCGCGGCCCTGGCCGACCAGGCCGAGCACTTCACCACGCTCGCCCCGAACATCATCGTCAAGATCCCCGCCACGGCCGTCGGCATCGCGGCGATCGAGGAGGCGACCTACCGCGGGGTGAGCATCAACGTCACGGTCTCCTTCACCGTCCCGCAGGCCGTCGAGGCCGGCGCCGCTATCGAGCGCGGCCTCCAGCGGCGCAAGGCCGAGAACAAGGAGACCGCGTCGATGGGCCCCGTCGTGACCATCATGGTCGGTCGCCTGGACGACTGGCTCAAGACGGTGGTCACGCGTGACGGCATCGACATCGACCCCGAGTACCTCGAGTGGGGGGGCGTCGCGGCGTTCAAGAAGGCCTACGAGGTCTTCCTCGAGCGCGGCTTCCAGGCGCGGCTGCTGGCCGCGGCCTACCGCAACCAGCTGCAGTGGACCGAGCTCGTCGGCGGCGACATCGTGCTCTCGCCGCCGTTCGGCTGGCAGGAGAAGTTCCAGGCCAGCGGCCACGACCCGAAGCCGCGGATCGAGGAGCCGGTCGACCCGGACATCATCGACGCCCTGTTGACGATCCCCGACTTCGTGCGCGCCTACGAGGTCGACGGGATGACGCACGAGGAGTTCGACGACTTCGGCGCCACCCGCACCACCCTGCGCCAGTTCCTCGAGGCCGACGAGGCCCTCGACCAGATCGTGCGCGACGTGATCGTTCCCGCTCCCTGACCGACACGGGGCGAACGCCCCGGGCCCATCGACGACGACGACGAAGGACTCCAGACATGACCCGGACCGTGCGACTCACGACCGCGCAGGCGCTCGTGAAGTTCCTGGCCAACCAGTACTCCGAGCGGGACGGCGTCGAGGAGCGGCTCGTCACCGGCATGTTCGGGATCTTCGGCCACGGCAACGTCGCCGGGGTGGGACAGGCGCTGCTCCAGGCGCAGGTGCAGTCCGAGGAGGGTGCGTCCGGCGACGAGGCACTCGGGGAGCTGCCGTACTACCTCGCCCGCAACGAGCAGGGCGCCGTCCACGCCGCCACGGCGTTCAGCCGGGCACGCAACCGTCGCCAGGTCATGGCCGTGACGACGTCGATCGGCCCCGGCGCCACGAACATGGTGACCGGTGCGGCGCTGGCGACGACCAACCGCATCCCCGTGCTGCTGTTCCCCTCGGACCAGTTCGCCAACCGCGTGCCCGACCCGGTGCTCCAGCAGCTCGAGGACCCCGGAACGCTCGACGTCAGCGTCAACGACGTCTTCCGGCCGGTGTCCCGCTTCTTCGACCGGATCAACCGGCCCGAGCAGCTCATCTCGTCCCTGATGAACGCCATGCGTGTGCTCACCGACCCGGCCGACACCGGCGCCGTCACGGTCGCCCTCCCCCAGGACGTGCAGGCCGAGGCCCACGACTGGCCACTGGCCTTCTTCGCCAGGCGGGTCTGGCACATCGGCCGCCCCGTTCCCGAGCCGGCGGCGCTGGCCCGGGCCGTCGAGGCCATCCGGGGAGCGAAGCGCCCGCTCGTCGTCGCCGGAGGTGGGGTCGTCTACGCCGAGGCGTCCGAGGAGCTGCGCACCTTCGCGACGGCGACCGGCATCCCGGTGTCGGACACCCACGCGGGCAAGGGCGCCATCAACTGGGACCACCCGTCAGCCGTCGGCGGTGTCGGCTCGACCGGTTCGGCGGCCGCCAACGAGCTGGCCCGAGGTGCCGACGTCGTCATCGGTATCGGCACCCGCTACTCCGACTTCACCACGGCCAGCCACACGATCTTCGCCTCCGAGGACGTCCGGTTCGTCAACGTCAACGTCCTGGGCTTCGACGCGGCCAAGCACGGGGCGACGATGCTCGTCGCCGACGCCCGCGAGGCCCTGCGCGCGCTGACCGCCGAGCTGGAGGGCTGGCAGGTCGACGAGGCCTACCGCCGGGAGGTCGTCGAGGTCGATGCGGCGTGGCAGCGGGTGGTCGACGAGTGCTACCACCGCGACCAGACCCCGCTGCCCGCACAGACCGAGGTCTTCGGGGCGCTCAACGAGCTCATGGGGCCCGAGGACGTCGTCATCAACGCCGCGGGCTCGATGCCCGGCGACCTCCAGTGCCTGTGGCGGGCGTCGACCCCGGTGCAGTACCACGTCGAGTACGCCTTCTCCTGCATGGGCTACGAGATCCCCGCCTCACTGGGGGTGAAGATGGCCCTCGGCGACGACCACGAGGTCGTGGCGATCGTGGGCGACGGCACCTACCAGATGCTCCCCATGGAGATCGCCACGATCGTGTCCGAGGGCGTCAAGGTCATCATCGTGCTGCTCCAGAACCACGGGTTCGCATCCATCGGGGCCCTGTCGGAGTCGCGGGGCTCGCAGCGGTTCGGCACGAAGTACCGGATGCGGCGGTCCACGAGCGGACGCCTCGACGGCGACGCGGTGCCCTTCGACCTCGCGGCGAACGCCGCCTCCTGGGGAGCGGACGTGCTGCGCTGCGCCTCGATGGCGGAGTTCCGCGAGAACTACGGCCGGGCCGCGGCGTCCGACCGCACGACCGTGCTCTACATCGAGACGGACCTGATGGGGCCCAACCCGCCCGGGTCGGCCTGGTGGGACGTGCCCGTGTCGCAGGTGTCGTCCCTGGAGTCGACCCAGCGGGCGTATGCCGAGCACCTCGAGAACCAGCGTGGCCAGCGCGCCTACCTCTGACCCCTCATTTCCCCCTCATCTCAGATTTAATGACGGAATGTCAGAACAAATGCTTGACAGTATGACGCTCGACACGCTGCAATGAACACCTGGAGCCGACCCGCTCCGACCAACAGAACAGCACCACCCGGTTCCGGCCCGAACGTCATGGGGACTTCACCCTTTCCTTCCTGTGACCGATGAAGCCGCCGACCGGATGCCGCAGTCGCCACCCGGCGCGTACCACCCGGCGCCTCCCCCACGGGACGCGCCGGAGCGGCCCCACTGATCCCGCAGAGCCGCGGGACAGTTGCCCTGAAAGGACACCGTCCCACCATGAATCAGAGCCGATTCCGGAAGGCGATGGCGGCAACCGCGATCGCAGCGTCCGCAACCATGGTCCTCGCCGCCTGCAGCGAGGGCGGCAAGACCGAGGAATCCACCTCGACCGGTGGTGGTGCCGCCGCCGAGAAGACGATGACGATCATCATGGTCACCCACCAGGCTCCCGGCGACACCTTCTGGGACCGCATCCGCAAGGGCGCCGAGGCGGCCGCCGCGAAGGACGGCGTCGACTTCCAGTACACCAACGACCCGGACGCGACGAAGCAGGCCCAGCTCATCCAGGCGGCCATCGACAAGAAGCCGGATGGCATCGCGGTCACCAGCCCCAACACCGGTGCCATCGGCGACTCCATCAAGAAGGCCGTCGCAGCCGGCATCCCGGTCTCGATGTTCAACGCCGGCGGCCCGGACGCCCTCGGTCTCGGTGCGATCGGCTACTTCGGGCAGAGCGAGGCCGACGCCGGCGTCGCCGTGGGTGCGAGGGCCGCGGCTGATGGCGCGAAGAACCTCCTCTGCGTCATCCAGGAGCAGGGTCAGTCACAGCTCGAGGCCCGCTGCGACGGCGTGACCGAGGGCGCGGCAGGCGCCAAGGTCGAGCGCCTCTACGTCAACGGTCGTGACGACTCCGCGGTGACGAGCAACATCCAGGCGAAGCTGTCGGCGGACAAGACCATCGACTACGTGGTCACCCTCGGCGCCCAGTTCGCCCTCGACGCCGGCAAGGCCGTCCAGAGCGCGGGCAGCAGCGCCAAGGTCGGGACGTTCGACACCAACGAGGAGCTGATCAAGGCGATCCAGGACGGCTCGGTCACCTTCGCCATCGACCAGCAGCCCTACCTGCAGGGCTACCTGGCGGTCGACAGCATCTGGCTCTACAAGACGAACGGCAACACCATCGGTGGTGGCCAGAACGTCGCCACCGGGCCCGCGTTCATCGACAAGTCCAACGTCGAAGCCGTCGCCGCGTTCGCAGCCAACGGCACCCGGTAACAGATCATGACCAGCGCTACTACTCCGGTGGTGGCAGGGGACGACCGGGTTCAGACCCGGTCGTTCCTGTCCACCCTCCTGGGCATGCCGGCGGTCGGCGCGTTCATCGGCGCGATCGCCATCGCGGCCCTGTTCTTCGTCACCGCACCGGCCTTCCGCAGCATCGACAACGTCGGGACGATCCTCTACCAGGGCTCGACCATCGGCATCATGGCCGTCTTCGTGGCCCTGTTGATGATCGGCGGCGAGTTCGACCTGTCCGCCGGAGTCGCCGTCACGTTCTCCAGCCTCACCGCCGCTCACGCGGCGTGGTACCTGGGGCTGAACGTCTGGGGCGGCGTCGCCGTCGCCCTTCTCTTCTCACTCGGGGTCGGCGCGTTCAACGGCTGGCTGCTGCACATCACCCGGCTGCCCAGCTTCCTCGTGACCCTGGGCACGTTCTTCGTCCTCGCGGGTGTCAACCTGGCGATGACCCGCATCATCACCGGCGGCGTGTCGTCGAACACCATCAGCCAGATGGACGGCTGGGACAGTGCCCACGCGGTGTTCGCCTCGACTCTGAAGATCGGCTCGATCCAGATCATCATCCCGGTGGTCTACTGGATCGTCCTGACCGCGATCGTCTCGTGGGTGCTGCTGCGCACACGCGTCGGCAACTGGGTCTTCGCCGTCGGCGGCGACGCGGCCGCTGCTCGGGCCGTCGGTGTTCCGGTCACCGGAACCAAGGTGGCCCTCTTCATGGCGGTCGGCTTCGGCGCCTGGCTCGTCGGGATGCACAACCTCTTCTACTACAACAACGTCCAGTCGGGTTCGGGCGTCGGCAACGAGTTCATCTACATCATCGCCGCGGTCATCGGGGGGTGCCTGCTGACCGGCGGGTACGGCTCGATCTTCGGAGCCTCGATCGGCGCACTCATCTACGGCATGACCAACCTCGGCATCACCTACGCCGGATGGGACGTCGACTGGCTCAAGACCTTCCTCGGCATCCTGCTGATCGGTGCCGTGCTCGTCAACCAGTTCGTCAAGCGGAAGGCGGAGTCGTCATGACAGCAGTGTCCGAGGCCACCCGGGCCGACACGCACACCAGCGTGCCGATCCTCGAGCTCGATGACGTCGGGAAGCGCTACGGCAACGTCCACGCGCTCCGCGGTGTGAACATCACGGTGCGCAAGGGCGAGGTCACCTGTGTCCTCGGCGACAACGGTGCCGGCAAGTCGACCCTCATCAAGATCGTGGCCGGCCTGCACGAGCACACCGAGGGCGTCATGAAGCTCAACGGGGAGGAGACCACCTTCCCCTCCCCCCGTGTCGCCCAGGCGTCCGGCATCGCCACGGTGTACCAGGACCTCGCCCTCGCACCGCTGATGTCGGTGTGGCGCAACTTCTTCCTCGGCAACGAGATCCGCAAGGGACTCGGCCTCGACATCGAGGAGATGAAGCGCGTGGCCGGCGAGGAGCTGACCAAGATGGGGATCGTCATCCCCGACCTCGACCGTCCGGTGTCCGCCCTCTCCGGCGGTCAGCGGCAGGTCATCGCCATCGCCCGCGCCATCTACTTCGGCGCCAACGTCGTGATCCTCGACGAGCCCACCGCCGCACTGGGTGTCAAGCAGTCCGGCGTGGTGCTGAAGTACATCCTCAAGATGCGCGACGCGGGCCTCGGAGT
Organism: Acidimicrobiales bacterium; assembly: GCA_035693765.1. Taxonomy (GTDB): domain Bacteria; phylum Actinomycetota; class Acidimicrobiia; order Acidimicrobiales; family VFJN01; genus ZC4RG19. Next base: position 514 of record DASSGC010000480.1, on the reverse strand, counting down.
CATCTTCATCACGCACAACCCGCACCACGCCTACCTCGTGGGCAACCACTTCATCATCCTCAAGCTGGGTCGGGTCGTGCTCGATGCCCACCGCAGCGACCTGACGCTGGAGCAGCTGACGGGCGAGATGGCGGGTGGCCAGGAGCTCGAGGAGCTGTCGCACGAGCTCGCGGGCGCCGACCCCGGCAAGGTCGTACCCCCGGCACCAGAGGGCGAGCACGAGGTCGCTCCGCCCACCCTCGCCAAGGCTGACCTGGAGGAGATCCTCGAGGAGGAGCGCGAAGAGGAGCAGTGACGCACGACCTCCGTGGCTCCGGTCACCGGGGTCGAGCGGAAGAGCCCCAGCGGACGACATGTCCGCTGGGGCTCTTGCCGTACGCGGGGGTCGCGGATCCAGGAACCGCAGGATGACGCGCGTCGTCGGCAGCGCCGCAGGCACGGAGAAGCCGGTGGTCGTGAGCGGGACGCGCCCACCACCACCGGCTGCTTCGGGTGGGGCTACGAGCTGCTCTTG
>DASSGC010000479.1:0-2250 GCA_035693765.1 Acidimicrobiales bacterium | reverse complement strand
CACGTCGACGTACGACTTCGACGGTGACGGTGTCCTCGACCCCGCCGACACCTGCCCGGCCGACGCCGGCGACGTGAACGGATGCCCGGTGGCGCCGGAGACCACCATCACCGCCGGACCCGCCGACAACGGGTACCTGCTCACCACCCAGACGTCGATCGGGATCGGGTCAAGTGAGGCCGGGACAGTCGCCTGCTCGCTCGACGGTGGCGACGCGGACACCTGCACCTCACCCCACGCGCTCTCGGGGCTCTCGGCCCGGACCCACGTGTTCCGGGCGTGGGTGACGGACGGCAGCGGACAGGCCGACCCGACCGCGGCGGAGCGGACCTTCACCGTGCCGCTCGGCAACACGGTGCTGACGCACTCCGCGGGCTGGGCGAAGAAGACCGGCAGCGGCTACTTCCGCAACGCCTACTCCACGTCCACGAAGCAGGGCGCGACTCTGTCCAGGTCGGTCACGGGCGCCACCGCGGTCGCGCTGGTCGCGACCAAGGCTCCCGGCCAGGGCAAGGTCAACATCATGCTGGGCCAGTCGGTGCTCAAGCAGGTGAACCTGAGCTCGACGACCACGAAGAAGAAGCAGGTGTTCGAGCACCGGTTCTCCTCCGCCAGGAGCGGGACCATCCGGCTCGTCGTGGCGACCTCCGGGAAGCCGGTCCGCATCGAGGGCCTCGGCGTCGCCACGCAGTAGCGCCTGGCGCGCCGATTCACGGTCGTTGGCCCCAGCCCCCTAGGCTGGGGTCAACGACCCGTCCAGTCTTGCCTCGGGTTCCGCGCACCGGTCACTCGACGAGCGGCGCGCTCTTCGCCCCTTCGGCGAAGCACTGCTTCCCACCTCCGCCGCCGGCGGGGGACGGCATTGGTGAGACACACCAAGCGATAGCGACTTCCCTTGTCCTCAACACCTTCCTTCATCGACCTCGGCGTGCCCGCGAACCTCGCGACCGCCCTCGCCGAGCTCGGCATCGTCACCCCCACCCCGATCCAGGCCGCCACCCTTCCGGACTCGCTCGCCGGCCGCGACGTGCTCGGGCGCGGTCGCACCGGCTCCGGAAAGACCTACGCGTTCCTGCTGCCCCTCGTCGCCCGGCTCGTGGCCTCCGGCCGGCCCCGGCGCCCGGGTGCGCCCCGGGCACTGATCCTCGCCCCGACCAGAGAGCTGGTCGGCCAGATCGAGCAGTCACTCGTCCCGCTGGCGGCGGCCGCCGGGCTCACCACCCGGACCGTGTTCGGTGGAGTCGGGCAGAACCCCCAGGTCCAGGGCCTGCGCCGCGGCGTCGACATCGTCGTTGCCTGCCCCGGCCGGCTGGAGGACCTGATCGGTCAGGGCCACTGCACGCTCGGGTCGGTAGAGGTCACCGTCCTCGACGAGGCCGACCACATGGCCGACCTCGGCTTCCTGCCCGCCGTACGCCGTCTGCTCGACAAGACGCCGCGCGAGTGCCAGCGCCTGCTGTTCTCCGCGACCCTGGACAAGGCGATCGACGTCCTGGTCAAGCGGTTCCTGCGCTCGCCGGTCACCCACGAGGCCGACTCCGCCCAGTCGCCGGTGGCCACGATGGACCACCACGTCCTCCACATCTCGCGCGACCACCGGCTGCCGATCCTCGTCGACCTGGCCAGCGCGCCCGGTCGCACGCTGGTCTTCACCCGGACCAAGCACGGCGCCAAGGCGCTGGCCCGCCAGCTGAACCGGAGCGGCGTCCCGACCGTCGAGCTGCACGGCAACCTGAGCCAGAACGCGCGGACCCGCAACATGGACGCCTTCCACAGCGGACAGGCCCGGACCCTGGTCGCCACCGACATCGCGGCTCGCGGGATCCACGTCGACGACGTCGCCCTCGTCATCCACGCCGACCCGCCGGTCGAGCACAAGGCCTACCTCCACCGCTCCGGACGGACCGCACGCGCCGGCGCCCGCGGGACGGTCGTCACGCTGATGACCAACGAGCAGGTCGGCGACGTCCGCCAGCTCACCCGGGCCGCCGGGATCAAGGCCCGCACCACCCGCCTCGACGGCTCCGCCCACCCGGTCCTCGCCGAGCTGGCGCCCGGTGAGCGGGTCAAGGTGCCCGGTGGCGTCGTCGTCGAGGCGCCCGCGTCCGCCGGTGGCGGCAACGGTCGCTCGCAGGGCCGCCGCAGCGGTGGCCGTGGCCGCACCGGCGGCAGCAACGGCAGCCAGGGTGGCGGCCGCAACCGCGCCCGGGGCGGTCAGGGTGGATCCGGCCGCCGCTCGGGCTCGGGGCC
>DASSGC010000478.1:0-2268 GCA_035693765.1 Acidimicrobiales bacterium | reverse complement strand
TGCTGTCGTTGGCCGAAGCGCCGGCGCACCCCCACAACGTCGCCCGGCAGACGTTCGTCGATGTCGACGGCGTGGTGCAGCCCGCCGCCGCACCGCGCTTCAGCCGGACGCCCGGCGCCGTCGACCGGCTCCCGACGGCTGCCGGACGGCACACGACCGAGGTCCTGCACGAGTGTGGCTTCGGCGACGCCGAGGTCGACGCGTTGGTTGCCGCCGGCGTGGTGCGCCAAGCTGCCGTCGGCGGAGCCGCCTGATCGACGGGCCGGCCGGCGTCAGGAGTAGTCGTCTTCGGCGTAGTCGTCGAGCCCGAGCAGGGTGCGGATCGTGCCGGCTGCCGCCCCGCCGTCGTGCTCGCTTGCCGACACCGCAGCCGCGATCAGGGCGTCCCGCGTCGGCGCCTGCGACGCCTGCAGCCAGTAGATCTGTGCCTGGCCCGACTCGGTCACCAGCTCGTCGACGGCCGGTTGGACGTCGGCCGGCCAGGCGGTGGCCTGGAGCTCCTGCACCTGCGTCTCGTTGGCCGACGCCACGGCCGCCGCCGCCGTCTGGAGGCTCTCCACCGGTTGCCCGCCGTTGATCGCCTGCTCGAACGCTTCCAATGCGAGGTTGTACGGCTCGACGACGGCCAGGTAGCGCTCGGCCGCCTGCTCGGTGGAAAGCGGAGCCGGCGGCGGAGCGGTGGTGGCCGGTGGCGGCTGCACCGTGAGCGTCGTCGAGGGCTTGGACGCGTCCGACGACGTCGAGGTGTCCGCACGTGAGCCCGCGCCTGCCGAGCACGCCGCCCCGACGATCAGCCCGGCCGCGCATGCGACGATCCAGAATGAGCGCATGACCTTCTCCCCAGCCGCAGTACCGGGAGACTAGGCCTCTAGGCGACGCCGACCCAGATCGGGTAGTTGGGATCGCCGCTCTCGAACTCGATCCAGACCTCGGTGCCGATGTCGGGGACGGCGGACTCGGCGGCCGCGAGGTCGGGGGCGGCGTTCGCCCAGGCGGTGGTGTCGTCGCCCAGCACCTCGGGGATCTACACGTTCAGCCGGTAATCCTCCATCGGGTCGACGTTGTCGGCGACGAGCGCTCGGTACCGGCCGACGTGGCCACCTGCCGGGACGGCGTCGGGATCAGGCGCGGCGCCGGCGTCCCAGATCGCGGGTAGTCGGTGTCGCCGCCCCCGAACGTGACCCACACCAGGTCGCCGACCGCCGGGGTGGCCGCGCCTCCCGGCGGGAGGGAACCGCCCACGCCCCGGCCTCGGTGCCCCACACCTCGGGGACGATGACGCGCAGCCGGTGCTCGCCGATCGGATCGGTGTCGTCCACCACGCTGCCCTGGTACCTGCCCCCGAAGCCGCTCGCCATGATCGCAGTCTGGGTCGTTGCGCTCAGGAGAGCTTCGTGTAGTCGACGGACCACCAGCGAGTCGGGCGCATCGAGAACTTGAGGTTGCCTTCCCCCTCGGTGCTGGCCACGTAGGCGTCGCCCAGCTCCGGGCCGAAGTAGCGGTGCGCCAGCGGGCGTCGGTCGGCTTCGAGCTCGGCCGGTGCCACGTCGACGATCGGTCCCTCGACGCTGACGTACTTGTAGAAGGGCGGCTCCTCCGTCTGCGCGCAGAGGCTGAAGCGCCGGGCGGCGTTCAACAGCCTTCCCTTGAGGGATTCGGCGCCGGTGATGATCCACACGAGCCCCCCGGGCTCGTAGCCGTACCAGATCGGGACGGTGAGCGGCGGGCCGTCGGCTCGCTCGATCGAGATGACGCCGACGTGGACACCGGCGAGGAACTCCTGCCGCTCGTGCTCGCTCATGGCCAAGGACATGGGCGAAGGGTGTCACGTCGCCCGACACGTCGCGTTCGGAGATCAGCTAGCGGGGTGCTGAAATTGCCCATCGCGGCCGGTCGCCCGAGCCTGCGAGCTGGACTCTTCGCCGAGTCGCAGGCCGCCTACCGTCGTATTTCAGCACCCTGCTAGGCGGGCCGGCGCCCACCACAGGCGGTCGACGAGCAGCAGAACGAGTACGACCGCCCTGCGACGTGGCCGATCGGAGCCGTGGCCACCGGGCTGGCTAACGTCGGTCCGTGCTACGCAGAAAGCAACTCGTGATCGGCGCCTTGGCCGTGGCCGCGGTCGTCGTGGGCGCCTGTGGCGGTGACGACGACGGCGGCGGGGACGGGCTGACGACCGGGCCGGGCGACGCCGGTGCGGTGACCGTCGTGGCGCAGGACACACTGCGCTTCGACGAGGACAGCTACAGCGCGCGCGCCGGCGAGGTC
>DASSGC010000477.1:0-9957 GCA_035693765.1 Acidimicrobiales bacterium | reverse complement strand
CTGGTGGCGGCCAACGCGGCGCGGGTGGGCGTGGCCGATCGGGTGGCGGTGGTGGCGGCCGACGGCACCCGGCCGCCCTTCCGGGACGGTCGGTTCGACCGGGTGCTGGTGGACGCGCCCTGCTCGGGCCTGGGGACGCTGCGCCGCCGGGCCGACCTGCGCTGGCGGGTCGAGCCCGAGGCGGTGGGCCGGCTCGCCGGACTCCAGCACGACCTGGTGTCGGCGGCGGCCGACCTGGTGCGCCCGGGCGGGCTGCTGGTGTTCTCGGTGTGCACGCTGACGGTGGCCGAGTCGACCGCGGTCGACGACCGCCTGGCGGCCGAGCGTCCCGACCTCGTCGCCGAGCCGCCGCCCGGCGATCCGTGGGTGCCGTGGGGCCGGGGCGCGCTGCTGCTGCCGCAGGCGGCCGGCACCGATGGCATGTGCCTGTTCCGGTACCGCGCCGGGCGGGCCTGACCGGCCGGCACCGAGCGGTGAGGACCAACCCGCCCGGCGGGCCGGGCCGCACCCCGGGGCCATCGGCGCGGTGTGGGCCACTCGACCGGTGGCCGCCCGGGCGCGGCGAGGACGGCTCCTGGATCCGGCGCCACGCCGACGGCGGGACCCCCTAGATGACCTAGTCCAAGGGGTAGTGAAGCTCCACGTTGATGGGGCGAGAGGGTTGGTCCGTCAATCGCCGGAGCTTGTGAGCGCGGCACGGATGTCGGACGCGACGCGGTCGGCTGCCGCCCCGCACGCTGGCGAGAAGAGGTCCCAGAGCATGAAGTTGTGGACCATGCCCGGCTCGCGCCGCAGGGTGGTGGGAACCCCTGCCTCGCGCAACCGCTCCACGTAAGCCTCGCCCTGGTCCCGCAGGGGATCGTGCTCGCATGTGATCACGATCGCAGCAGGCAGGCCGGCGAGGTCCGGCACGTAGAGGGGGCTGACACGTGGATCGCGACGCATCGCCGGATCGGGCACCCACTGGGCGTTGAACCACTCGATGTCCTCGACGTCGAGCCCGAAGCCGTGGCCCTCGCTCACCATCGAGGCACCCGAGTTGGTGAGGTCGGTGTTGGCGTAGATCAGCGCCTGCAGGGCGGGCGCCGCCTCGGGCGCCACGTCACGGGCACGGATGCACGCCAGGGTCGCGGTGGTGCCCCCAGCGCTGTCACCGGCGATGGCGACGACCGGTGCTTGCGGATCGAGCTCGGCTGGCCGGGACGCAACCCACCGCAGCGCCGCCAAGGCGTCGTCGACGGCCGCCGGCCACGGATGCTCGGGCGCCAGGCGATAGTCGAGCGACAAGATCGACAGGCCCGACGCCGCCGCGAGCCGGCGGCACACCCGATCGTGGGTCTCGACACTCCCGATGACCCAACCGCCGCCGTGGAGGTACACCACCAAGCCGGTCGGTCCGGCCACGGGCCGGTACAACCGCGCCCGGATGACGTCCGGCGGCACGACGACGTTGCGAACGGCATGCATCTCCGGTCCCCTGGGACGGCTCGCCGCACGCTCCTCGGCCCCGGCCCGGAGGGCAGCCGGGCCGATCTCGGCCGCGCGCGGCATGGGCTGGGCGTTGAACTCGGCGAGGAACTGTGTGAGCGCGGCATCGGTCAAAGGCTCAGCCATGATCCACAGCCTACGAGTGCGTGTTCCGTCGGCTGCCGGTCCGATCGGACGACCTGCCCCTTGAGCACGTGCACCCTCACCCTTTGGAACAGGTCATCTAGGGTTCCCGCCGTGGCCGATCCCCTCCGCTTCACCGCCGCGCTGCGGGACGCGGGTGGGGGTGGGGCGGCCTTCGACGTGCCGGCCACCGCGGCCGCCGCCCTGGGTGAGGCCAAGCGGCCGCCGGTGGTGGTGATGATCGGCGGGCATGGCTTCCGCACCCGCGTCGCGGTGTACGGCGGCCGGCCGATGATCGGGGTGAGCAAGGCCAACCGGGCGGCCGCCGGCATCGCGGTCGGTGACCGGTTCGCCGTCGCCCTCGCCCTCGACACCGAACCCCGCACGGTGACCGTGCCCGACGACCTGGCGGCCGCCCTGGCCGCCGACGCGGAGGCCGGCGCCGCCTTCGACCGCCTGTCCTTCAGCCACCGGAGGGAGTACGTGACCTGGATCGAGGAGGCCAAGCGGCCGGAGACCCGGGCCCGCCGGGTGGCGGGCACGCTCGACCGGCTGCGAGCCGGCGACCGGCGGAGCCCGCAGTGAGCAGCACGGTCTGGCCGGCCAGGGTGCTGACCGTGTCCGACGGCGTGAACGCCGGGGCGCGGGAGGACCGGTCGGGCGTGGCGCTGGTCGAGCGGCTGACGGCGGCGGGGTTCGACGTGCTGTCGCGGACCGTGTGCGGCGACGGGGCGGAGCCGGTGGCGGCCGCCCTCCGCGCGCTCACCGACGAGTTCGCGGGCCTGGTGGTGACCACCGGGGGGACGGGTTTCGGGCCCCGCGACCTCACGCCCGAGGGCACCCGGGCCGTGCTGGAGCGCGAGGCGCCGGGCCTGGCCGAGGCGATGCGGCTGGTGAGCCCGCTCGGCCGCCTGTCCCGGGCCACCGCCGGCACGGTCGGGCGGGCCCTGGTGCTCAACACGCCGGGCTCGCCCAAGGGCGCGGTGGAGTGCCTGGAGGCGGTGCTCGACGTCGTGCCGCACGCCCTCGACCTGATGACCGGCGGGCGGCCGCACTAACCGGTGCTGGACACGAATTAGAACGTGTTCTAGTTTCGGGGGCGTGTGCGCCACCCGTACGCTGCCTGCGATGAGCCGTGGGACGGACAGCGCCGCCGAGCGCGCCGGCCTGGTCGACGCCTACGGGCCGTACCTCGCACCGGCCCTGTTCGGGGGCGACGACGCCCCCGGGTTGTCTACCGCTGCGGGAGCCGCCACGATGGCCGGCGTCTGGCGCGGGCACGTCGCCCGCGTCACCCGGCTGGGCGACGACATCCGCGTCGACCTGCAGGCTGCAAGGAGCGCATAGATGTTCACCGGCATCGTGGAGGAGCTCGGGGCGGTCAGCGCCGTGTCCGGGGCCCGCGTCCGCATCGCCGCCGAGGTCGTGACCGAGGACGCCAAGCTGGGCGACTCCATCGCGGTGGACGGCTGCTGCCTCACCGTCGTCGCCCTCGGCGACGGCTGGTGGGAGGCCGACGTCTCGGACGAGACCCGCAAGCGCACCACGATCGGCGACCGCCACCCGGGCGACGCCGTGAACCTGGAGCGCCCGGTGCGGGTGCAGGACCGGCTCGGCGGCCACATCGTGCAGGGCCACGTCGACGGCGTGGGCGAGATCGTCGATCCGGCCCCTGACCTGCGGGTCCGCATGCCCCGGGAGCTCCTGCGCTACATCGTCGAGAAGGGCTCGGTGACCGTCGACGGCGTGAGCCTCACCGTGGTCGACGTGCTCGACGACGGCTTCACCGTGGCCGTCATCCCGCACACCGCGGCGGTCACCACGCTCGGCCGCAAGGGGCCTGGCGACCACGTCAACCTCGAGGTCGACGTAACGGTGAAGTACGTCGAGAGACTGCTCACGTGGAACGATGGCCCGCCGCAGGCCGGCCCGGGACCAGAGGAACGCTGATGCCCTTCGCCAAGATCGAGGACGCCGTCGCCGCCATCGGCCGCGGCGAGATCGTCATCGTCGTCGACGACGAGGACCGGGAGAACGAGGGCGACCTCATCATGGCGGCCGAGTTCGCCACGCCCGAGGCCATCGCGTTCTTCCTCCACCACACCTCCGGCGTCATCTGCGCGCCGGTCACCCGCGAGCGGGCCCGGGAGCTCGACCTGCCGCTGATGGTGTCGGACAACACCGAGTCGATGCGGACCGCGTTCACGGTCAGCGTCGACTACGCCAAGGGCACCACGACGGGGATCTCGGCCCACGACCGATCGGCCACCATCAAGGCGCTGGTCGACCCGGCAACCCGCCCGACCGACCTGCTGCGCCCCGGCCACATCTTCCCCCTGGAGGCCCGCGAGGGCGGCACCCTCAAGCGGGCCGGCCACACCGAGGCCGCCCTCGACCTCGCCCGCATGGCGGGGCTCTACCCGGCCGGCGTGCTGTGCGAGCTGGTCAACGAAGCCAAGGACGACATGGCCCGGCTGCCCGAGCTGGAGCGCTTCGCCGACCAGCACGGGCTGCTGCTCATCTCGATCGCCGACCTGATCCGCTACCGGCGCCAGACCGAGAAGCTGGTCCGGCGCATCACCGAGGCCCGGGTGCCCACCGAGTGGGGCGACTTCACCTGCTACGCGTACGAGTCGACGCTCGACGGGACCGAGCACCTGGCCTTCGTCAAGGGGGCGGTGCAGGGCCAGGACGACGTGCTGGTGCGGGTCCACTCCGAGTGCCTGACCGGCGACGTGTTCGGCTCGCTGCGGTGCGACTGCGGCCCCCAGCTCGCGGCGGCCATGCGCACGGTGGCCGAGGAGGGCATGGGCGTCGTCGTGTACCTCAGGGGGCACGAGGGCCGGGGCATCGGCATCGGCCACAAGCTGCGCGCCTACCAGCTGCAGGACCAGGGCCACGACACCGTCGACGCCAACATCAAGCTCGGGCTGCCGGTCGACAGCCGCGAGTACGGCATCGGCGCCCAGATCCTGGTCGACCTGGGCATCACCACGATGCGGCTCATGACCAACAACCCGTCCAAGCGCGGCGGGCTCGAGGGCTTCGGGTTGGAGATCACCGAGCGGGTGCCGCTGCTCACCGAGCCCAACCCCGAGAACGTCGCCTACCTGCGCACCAAGCGGGAGCGCATGGGCCACCTGCTGGAAGGGCTCGACGATGTGCTGTGAGGGCGTGCGGTGGCCGGGGGCTCGATGATGGGCTGTGAGGCGTGCCGTGGGCGGGGGTTCGACGATGGGCTGTGAGGCGTGCCGTGGCTGAGGGCAGCGAGCGGGCCGAGGCGCCCGAGGGGCTCGACGGCGCCGGGCTGCGCATCGGCGTGGTGCGGGCGCGGTGGAACGCGGGGATCGTCGACCGCCTGGCGGCCGGCGTCGAGCGCGGGCTCAAGGCGCTGGGTGTGGTGGCCGACAACGTGGTCGAGGTGTCGGTACCGGGGTCGTTCGAGATCCCGTTCGGCGCTCGGGCCCTCGCCACCTCGGGCCGGGTCGACGCCGTGATCTGCATCGGCGCCGTGATCCGGGGCGAGACCACCCACTACGACATCGTGGCGGGGGAGTGCGCCGCCGGCGTGCAGCAGGTGCAGCTCACCACCGGGGTGCCGGTGGCGTTCGGGGTGCTCACCACCGAGGACGAGGCGCAGGCGCGGGCGCGCTCCGAGGACCCCGGCGGGCACAACGTGGGCGAGGAGGCCGCCATGGTGGCGGTCGAGATGGCCCTCGTGGCGCGGAGGTTCCCGCCGGGCCCGACCTGACCGAGGTTGAGCCGATCGGCGAGGCCGTGGCCCGTGCGGCCCGCAGCGACGCGGCACGGCACGCGCGGGACGTGCGGCAAGGGCTCGCCGGGACGCGTGCCCCGCCTGAGCAGATCTCTGACGCGCGCCGAACCCGTTGCCGCGCGGGCGGCGCCGGGGCCTACCCTCGATCACGTGTTGAAACTCGTGCTCCCCAAGGGCTCGCTCGAGCGGGCCACCCTCGACCTGTTCGAGGCGGCCGACCTCACGGTCCGGCGCTCGTCGCTGGTCGACTACAAGGCGACGATCGCCGACGCCCGCATCGACGAGGTGCGCATCCTGCGCCCGCAGGAGATCCCGGTGTACGTGGCCGACGGCTTGTTCGACCTGGGCATCGCCGGGCGCGACTGGGTGGAGGAGACGCAGAGCGACGTCGTGACCCTGGGGGAGCTCGAGTACTCGAAGGCGTCGGCCAACCCGTTCCGCATCGTGGTGGCCGTCCCCGAGGACTCGCCCTGGGACAAGGTCGAGGACCTGCCCGAGGGCGTGCGGGTGTCGACCGAGTACCCGGGGCTCACCCGCCGCTTCTTCGCGGAGCGCGGCGTGGCCGCCGACGTGCGCCTGTCCTACGGCGCCACCGAGGCGAAGGTGCCCGACATCGTCGACTGCGTCGTTGACGGCACCGAGACGGGGCGGGCGCTGCGGGCGGCCGACCTGAAGATCATCGGCGAGATCCTGCCGAGCTTCACGGCCTTCATCGCGAACCCGGCGGCCTACGCGGACGCCGACAAGCGCCACGCCATGGAGCAGATCAAGGTGCTGCTCGACGGTGTGCTCGAGGCCCGGGGCAAGGTGCTGGTCAAGCTCAACGTCGGGCCGGCCGACCTCGACCGGGTGATCGCGCTGGTGCCGTCGATGAAGGCGCCGACGGTGTCCGAGCTGTTCGGCCAGGGCGGCTACGCGGTCGAGACCGTGGTGGCCAAGTCGGAGATCAACACCCTGATCCCGGCCCTCAAGGACGCCGGCGCGACCGACATCGTCGAGCTGGCGCTGGCGAAGATCGTCCACTGACGTGCCGGCGCCGTTGCCCTTCCGCGAGGTGACCGGCGAGGTCGCCGCGTTCGACGAGGCCAGGGGCCTGGGCACGGTCCGGGTCGACGGCGGGGACGAGGTGCCGTTCCACTGCACCGCCATCGCGGACGGGTCGCGGGCGATCGACGAGGGCGCCCGCGTGCGGTTCTCGGTCGTACCCGGCCGGCTCGGCCGGTGGGAGGCCACGCACATCGCCCCGGCGTGACCGGGAAGCCGCCGGCCGCGGCCGGTCGCCGCTGCCGGGTCAGCCGCTCGCGGCGTCGCCGCCCGGCGCCGGCGCGCCGGCCTGCTTGGCGGTCTCGACGTAGGCGAGCTGGATCTGGTGGAGCGCCTGGCGCAGGGGGGTCTCCGCCTCGGCCAGCCGCGACCCCAGGCGCTCGACCACCGCGGCGAGGGCGTCGATGGCGACGCGGGCGTCGTCCAGGCGGGGCTCGGGCTGGGACAGGTGCATGGCCGCCAGCTCGTAGAACTGGAGCGACTGCTGGGCCACGACCGGGCCGGCGGGCATCTCCAGCAACTGGCGCCGCGCCTCCTCGACCTGGCGGGCGTACTCTTCGGCCGCCGCCCGGTCCTCGGGCGACAGGTCCGAGAGGTCGGGCATGCCGGCCTCGGCGGCACCGGGCGCCGGGCGCGAGGGGCCCGGCGACGACGGCGGCGCGGACGCGCTCTGGCCGGGCCGGTCGACCGGGTGCTCGCCTGAGGGGGTCCAGAGGGTGCTCATGGTTCTCCCTACCGTAGGGGACGCAGCGGAGGTCGGTTGTGGACAGGTGGCCACCCACTGGTACCCTACGTGCGACAACTCACGGGAAGTGGGGCACCGTTCACGGCAGCCCCCACCCGGCCACAACTTGCCGGTCCGCCGGGAAGGTGCGTGCGTCCGGGTTCGATCGGTCGCCACGGGCTCTCGGGCCCGTTCCGCGGACGTCGGCTTCCCACCGGCGTCCGTTGGTCGTTTTCGGCCCCGGGTGCCGGTTCGAGTGCAACTGGAAGCCATGCGTACGGAGGTGTCTGCGCATCGATGAGGAGTGACCGGCGATAGCTACGCCGCCGAACAACGAGCCCCGGATCAACGACCGCATCCGCGCCCGCGAGGTGCGACTCGTCGGACCGGACGGTCAGCAGATCGGCATCAAGCCCCTGCCCGAGGCCCTGTCCATCGCCCGCCAGAACGATCTCGATCTGGTCGAGGTGGCGGCGCAGGCGAACCCGCCTGTGTGCCGCATCATGGACTACGGGAAGTACAAGTACGAGGCGGCCCAGAAGGCCAAGGAATCACGGCGCAAGGCGAGCAACGTCTCCATCAAGGAGATGAAGTACCGCCCGAAGATCTCGAAGGGTGACTTCGACACGAAGACCCGGAAGGTCGAGCGCTTCCTGCAGGAGGGCCACAAGGTCAAGGTGACGCTGACCTTCCGGGGCCGGGAGATGCACCACCCCGAACTGGGGCGGCGCATCCTCGACCAGGTCGTGGCCGCCGTCGAGCACCTGGGGAAGGTCGAGATCTTCCCCCGGCAGGACGGCCGCAACATGACCATGGTGCTCGGCCCCGATCGCAAGGCCCAGGCGGCGGCCGAGCGGGCACGGCGCCAGTCGGCGTCCGACTCGCCCGAGGGCCGCGGCGAGAGTGCCGACAACGGCCAGCCGGCACCGGCCGGTGCCGGCGACGGTGCGGCAGGGCAGGCCGGCGGTCCCACCGGCGAGGCCGGCGGGGCTGAGACCGACGACGACAACACCTCGGGAGCCGCTCCCGCACCGGCCGCCCCCGCCAGGGCGGCGGCCGCCGAGGCGAGCGAGCCGGTGTCCCAGAACCAGCCGGGAGAGGGTTAGGCCTCCCCCGGCCACACCCGACCCGACGACCGAAGGAACCCACAGCAATGCCGAAGATGAAGACGCACCGCGGTGCGGCCAAGCGGTTCAAGGTCACCGGCACCGGCAAGCTCCGCCGCCGGCAGATCAACATGAACCACATCCTCGAGAAGAAGCCCTCGACCCGCACCCGCAGGCTCAACCGCGAGGAGACCGTCTCCCCGGGCGACGAGCCCCGGATCAACCGCCTGCTCGGCCGGCGCTGACACCCACCTCTCACCCCTGATCGACGAAAGGAGCGCCCCATGGCCCGGGTGAAGCGATCCGTCCATGCCAAGAAGAAGCGCCGTGTCACACTCGAGCGCGCCAAGGGCTACTACGGCAACAAGAGCCGGTCCTACCGCGCCGCCAACGAGCAGGTGATGCACAGCCTGCAGTACGCGTTCCGCGACCGCCGGGCCCGCAAGGGCGACTTCCGGCGCCTCTGGATCCAGCGGATCAACGCCGCCTGCCGCCTGAACGGCACGAGCTACAGCCAGTTCGTGGCCGGGCTCCGCGTGGCCGGCGTCGAGGTCGACCGCAAGGTGCTGGCCGACCTGGCCGTCACCGACGGGGCGGCGTTCGCCTCGCTGGTGGCCACCGCCCGCGCCGCGCTCGCCGACGACGACGCCGAGGCCACGGCGACGTCGGCCTAGGCCGCCCGGCGCCGAGGTCGACGTCCACCCCATGGCCGAGCCGATCGGCGCCCGGCACCCCACGATGCAACGCCTGCGGCGCCTCTCGGGGCGCCGCAGTGCGCGCACGGGGGAGGGTGCCTTCGTGATCGACGGCCCGACCCTGCTGGCCGAGGCGCTGGCGGCCGGCGTCGCCGTCGACGAGGTGGTGGCCGAGCCCACCTGCCCGCCCGGGCTGCTCGACCGGGCCGCCGCGGCCGGGGCGACCGTGCGGCGGGCGGCCTCCGGCGCGCTGGCCCGGGTGGTCGACACGGTCACGCCCCAGCCGGTGGCGGCGGTGGCCCGCCTGGCCGCCACCGACCCGGCGGGGGCCGCCGCCGCGGCCGGGCCGCTGGCGCTGGTGCTCGTCGGTGTGGGCGACCCGGGCAACGCCGGCACGCTGCTCCGCTCCGCCGAGGCCGCCGGGGCGGGTGCGGTGCTGTTCTGCGACCGCTCCGTCGACCCCTACGGGCCCAAGTGCGTGCGGTCGTCGGCGGGCTCGGTGTTCCGCCTGCGGGTCGTGCGCGACGCCACCAGCGCCGAGGCGCTGGCCGCGCTCGCCGCGGCCGGGTTCCGCACGGTGGCGACCCTGGCCCGGGGGGCGCCGGCGTACGACGAGGCCGACCTCGCCGGTCCGGTGGCCCTGGTGCTGGGCAGCGAGGCCCACGGCCTGCCGGGCGCGGTGGCCGGCGCCGTCGACGCCGCGGTGACGATCCCCATGGCGGGCCGGACCGAGTCGCTGAACGTGGGCATGGCGGGCACGGTGCTGTGCTTCGAGTCGCTGCGCCAGCGGCGCCGTGCCGCACGAGGCCCCACGCTGGCAAACGGACTGGACGTGACGCCGCCGCGGGCGGCAGGGTGCAACGCGAGATGACTGACGAGACCTCCACCGGCAGCGCCGCCGGCGATCCCGGCAGCGACGGGCTGATCGCCGAGATCGGCCGCATCGAGGACGAGGGCCGGGCCCGGGTGGCCGCGGCCGCCACCCTCGACGACCTGCGGGCC
>DASSGC010000476.1:0-7978 GCA_035693765.1 Acidimicrobiales bacterium | reverse complement strand
CGTGGCGGCCATGGCGGCCACCCGGGCCCACGTCGATGCCCTGGCTGCCTCCGCCGAGCCCGTGTACGGCATCTCCACCGGCTTCGGCGGCCTGGCCACCCGGCACATCCCGCCGGAGCACCGGGCCCGGCTCCAGCGCTCGCTCGTCGCGTCCCACGCCGCCGGCATGGGCGACCCGGTCGAGCCGGAGGTGGTCCGGGCGATGGTGCTGCTGCGCGCCCGCACGCTGGCCACGGGCGTCACCGGGGCGCGGCCCGAGCTGGCGGACGCCCTGCTGCGCCTGCTGGGCGGGGGACCGCTGCCCGAGGTCCCGGAGTTCGGCTCGCTCGGCTGCAGCGGCGACCTGGCGCCCCTCGCCCACGTCGCCACCGCCCTCGACCTGCCGCTGGAGGACAAGGAGGGGCTGGCGCTGGTCAACGGCACCGACGGGATGCTGGGCATGCTCGTGCTGGGCTGCGCCGACCTGGCCGGGCTGCTGCGGGCGGCCGACGTGGCCGCGGCCATGAGCGTGGAGGGCCTGCTCGGCACCGACCGGCCGTTCGCCGCCGATCTCGTCGCCCTGCGCCCGCACCCCGGCCAGCAGGCGTCGGCCGCCAACATCGCCGCGCTGCTCGCCGGCTCGGACATCGTCGCCTCGCACCGCACCGACGACCCGCGGGTCCAGGACGCCTACTCGCTGCGGTGCGCCCCCCAGGTGCACGGCGCCGCCCGCGACGCCCTGGCCTTCGCCGAGACGTGCGCCGACCGGGAGCTGGCCTCCGCCATCGACAACCCGGTGGTGCTCGCGGACGGCCGGGTGGCGTCGGTGGGCAACTTCCACGGGGCGCCGCTGGCCCACGCCTGCGACCTGCTGGCCATCGTGGTCGCCGACGTGGCCGCCATGAGCGAGCGGCGCACCGACCGGTTCCTCGACGCCGCCCGCAGCCACGGCCTCCCGCCCTTCCTGGCGCACGAGCCCGGCGTCGACAGCGGCCTGATGATCGCCCAGTACACGGCCGCCGCGCTGGTGGCCGAGTGCCGGCGGCTGGCGGTCCCCGCCAGCACCGACAGCATCCCCACGTCGGCCATGCAGGAAGACCACGTGTCGATGGGCTGGTCGGCCGCCCGCAAGCTGCGGACGGCGCTCACCCACCTGGCCCGGGTGCTGGCGGTCGAGCTGGTCACCGCCGCCCGGGGCATCGACCTGCGGGCCCCGCTCCGCCCGGCGCCGGCGACCGGGGCGGTGCGCGACGCCCTGCGGGCCGGTGGCGTGGGCCCGCCGGGGCCCGATCGGCTGCTGGCCCCCGAGCTGGCGGCGGCGGCGGGCCTGGTCGGCGACGGGACCGTGCTGCGGGCGGCCGAGCGGGAGGTGGGCGTCCTTGCCTGAGGGCCCGCGCACGGTCCGGGCCCCGCGGGGCCCCGAGCGCAGCTGCAAGGGCTGGGCGCAGGAGGCCGCCCTGCGGATGCTCATGAACAACCTCGACCCCGAGGTCGCGGAGCGGCCGCAGGACCTCGTGGTCTACGGCGGGACAGGGCGGGCGGCGCGCAGCTGGGCGGCGTTCGACGCCATCGTGGCCAGCCTCCGCGGGCTCGAGGACGACGAGACGCTGCTCGTGCAGTCGGGGAAGCCGGTGGCGGTGTTCCGCACCCACGAATGGGCCCCGCGGGTGCTGATCGCCAACGCCAACCTGGTGCCCGAGTGGGCCACCTGGGACGAGTTCCGCCGCCTGGAGGCGCTGGGGCTCACCATGTACGGCCAGATGACCGCGGGGTCCTGGATCTACATCGGCACCCAGGGCATCCTGCAGGGGACCTACGAGTGCTTCTCGGCCATCGCGGAGCGCCGGTTCGGGGGCAGCCTCGCCGGCACGCTCACGGTGACGGCGGGGCTGGGCGGCATGGGGGGCGCCCAGCCGCTGGCGGTGACGATGAACGGCGGCGTGGCGATCGTCGTCGAGGTCGACCCCGAGCGGATCCGGCGCCGGCTCGACACCCGCTACCTCGACGTGGCCACCGACCAGCTCGACGATGCGCTGCGCCGGGCCGAGGCCGCCCGGGCCGACCGGCACGCCCTCTCCATCGGCCTGCTCGGCAACGCCGCCGAGGTGCTGCCCCGGCTCGTCGAGCGCGACGCCCCCGTCGACGTCGTCACCGACCAGACGCCCGCCCACGACCCGCTGAGCTACGTCCCGGCCGGTCTGACCCTGGCCGAGGCCGACGAGCTGCGCCGGCGCGACCCCGACGCCTACACCGCCCGGGCCCGGGAGTCGATGGCGCGCCACTGCGCGGCGATGGTCGCCTTCGCCGACCGGGGCGTCGAGGTGTTCGACTACGGCAACAGCCTGCGGCGGGAGGCCCAGCTCGGCGGGTTCGAGCGGGCCTTCGCCTACCCGGGCTTCCTGCCCGCCTACATCCGGCCGCTGTTCTGCGAGGGCAAGGGGCCGTTCCGGTGGGCGGCGCTGTCCGGCGACCCGGCCGACATCGGGGTCACCGACCGGGCCGTCCTCCGCGAGTTTCCCGACAACGAGGCGCTGGCCCGCTGGATCCGCCTGGCCTCGGACCGGGTGGCGTTCCAGGGGCTGCCCGCCCGCATCTGCTGGCTCGGCCACGGTGAGCGCGACCGGATGGGCCTGCGCTTCAACGAGCTGGTGGCGGCGGGCGAGGTGCACGCACCGATCGTGATCGGGCGCGACCACCTCGACTCCGGCTCGGTGGCGTCGCCGTACCGCGAGACCGAGGCGATGCGCGACGGCTCCGACGCCATCGCCGACTGGCCGCTGCTCAACGCCCTGCTCAGCACCGCCAGCGGGGCCAGCTGGGTGTCGCTGCACCACGGCGGCGGGGTGGGCATCGGCCGCTCCATCCACGCGGGCATGGTGGTCGTCGCCGACGGCACCGACCTGGCGGCCCGCAAGCTCGAGCGGGTGCTCACCAACGACCCGGGCAGCGGCGTCGCCCGGCACGCCGATGCCGGCTACCCGGAGGCGCTGGCGGTGGCCCGGGCGACGGGCCTGAAGCTGCCCATGCAGCCGTGACCCGCTACTGGGCGGGGCGTGCCCTCCTGCCCGGCGGGGTGGCCACCGGGGTCGTCCTCGACAGCGGCGAGGACGGCCGGTTGGCCTCGGTCCGCCCCGGTGTCGAGCGGGCGCCGGCCGGTGCCACCGTGCTGGGCGGGATCGTGCTGCCCGGCCTGGTCGACGCCCACTCCCACGCGTTCCACCGGGCCCTGCGGGGCTACGCCGCAGGCGGCGACTTCTGGGCCTGGCGGACGGGGATGTACGCCCTCGTCGATCGCCTCGACCCCGACACCCTGCTGGCGCTGGCCACCGCCGCGTTCGGCGAGCTGGTGCTGGCCGGCGTCACGACCGTGCACGAGTTCCACTACCTCCACCACCCGGCGGGGATGGACGGCGCGGTGTGCGAGGCCGCCCGGCGGGCCGGCGTCCGGCTGGTGCTGCTCGACACCTGCTACCTGCGGGCCGGCTTCGCGGGGGAAGGGCTCGACCCCGTGCAGCGGCGCTTCAGCGACGGCGACGTCGAACGGTGGGCGGCCCGGGCGGACAGGGTGGCCGCCGCCCATCCCGAGGTCACGGTGGGGGCGGCCGTCCACAGCGTCCGGGCGGTGGGCCCGCCGGCCCTCGGCGCCGTCGCCGCCTGGGCCCGGGACCGCGGCGTGCCGCTCCACCTGCACCTGTCGGAGCAACCGGCCGAGAACGCGGCCTGCCTCGCCGCCACCGGTCGGACGCCGGCGCAGCTCGCGCACGACCAGGGCGTGCTCGGCCCCGCCACCACCGCGGTGCACTGCACCCACGTGACGGCGGGCGACGTCGACCTGCTGGGCGCGTCCGGCACCGCGGCCTGCCTGTGCCCCACCACCGAGCGCGACCTGGCCGACGGCATCGGTCCCGCCGCCGCGCTGGCGGCCGCCGGCTGCCCTCTCGTGCTCGGCAGCGACGCGCACGCGGTCGTCGACCTGTTCGAGGAGGCCCGGGCGGTCGAGCTGGACCAGCGGCTGGCCACCGGCCGGCGGGGGGTGCACGGACCGGGCGCCCTGCTGGCCGCGGCCACCGCCGGGGCGGCGCTGCGCGCGGGGGAGCCGGCCGACCTGTGCGCCGTGGGGCTCGACGGCGTGCGGCTGGCCGGCGTCGACCCGGACGACCCGGTGCCGATGCTGGTGGCGGCGGCCACCGCCGCGGACGTCACCGACGTCGTCGTGGCCGGTCGCCACCTGGTGCGGGGCGGCGCGCACGCGACGATGGACGTGGCGGCCGAGCTGCGGGCGGCCATCGCCGCGGTCCGATGATGTGGGACCTCCTGCTCACCGACACCGCCGGCGGCGGGGCGATCGCCGTGGCCGGGGAGCGGATCGCCTGGGCGGGGCCCGCCGCCGCGCTGCCGGCCGTGCCGGCCGCGGTCACCTGGTCCGCCGGCGGGCGGGTGGTGACACCCGGCCTCGTCGACTGCCACACCCACCTGGTGTTCGGGGGCGACCGGTCGGCCGAGTGGGAGCAGCGGCTGGCGGGCGCCGGCTACGAGGCGATCGCCGCCGCCGGTGGAGGGATCGGGGCCACGGTGCGGGCCACCCGGGCCGCCTCGGACGACGAGCTGCTCGACGGCGCGGCCACCCGGGCCGCGGCGCTGGCCGCGAGCGGCGTCACGACGGTCGAGGTGAAGTCGGGCTACGGGCTCGATCTCGACACCGAGCTGCGGATGCTGCGCCTCGCCCGCCGTCTCCCCGAGCGGGTCCCGGTGGACGTCGTCACCACGTTCCTCGGGGCCCACGCCGTCCCGCCCGAGTTCGGCGGCGACGCCGAGGGCTACGTCGGGTTCGTGTGCGACGACGTGCTCCCCGCCGTGGCGGCCGAGGGGCTGGCCGACGGCGTCGACGCCTTCTGCGAGCGGGTGGCGTTCACCCCCGGGCAGGTCGACCGCGTCCTCGCCGCCGCGACCCGCCTGGGCCTGCCGGTACGGCTGCACGCCGACCAGCTCAGCGACGGCGGGGGCGCCGCGCTGGCCGCCCGCCACGGCGCCCTGTCGGCCGACCACCTGGAGCACACGTCGCCCGAGGGCGTCGCCGCCCTGGCCGCGGCCGGGACGGTGGCGGTGCTGCTCCCCGGGGCGGCCTACGTGCTCCGGGACGACGCGGTGCCGCCCGTCGCCGACCTGCGCCGGGCCGGCGTGCCGATGGCCGTGGCCACCGACTGCAACCCCGGGACCTCGCCCCTGGTGTCGCTGCCGCTGGCCATGCACCTGGCCTGCACCCGCTTCGGTCTGACGGTGGCCGAGGCGCTCGCGGGCGCCACCACGCACGCGGCCCGGGCGCTCGGCCTGGCCGGCGAGGTCGGCGTGATCACGGCGGGCGCCCGCGCCGACCTCGTCGTGTGGGACGCCGACCACCCGGCGCAGCTTGTCTACTGGGTCGGGCTCGACCCGGTCGCGGCCGTGCTCAAGCGCGGCAGGTTCGTGATGGGAGGGGCGCGGTGACCGTGCGTGTCGGGGCTCCGGGCCACGCCGAGCAACCACGCCGGGGACGACCATGGCTTCGCGCACTGTCCGTGGGCGGTTTGCCTCTGCGTCACCCAGGCAACCGGTCGGGTTCACCTCGCGTCCGTAGGTTCCGTCACGCCAAAGCGCGATCACGGAGGCCCACATGACCGACATGTCACATCGGCTCGAGCGGCGATCGTTCCTCAAGAGTGCGGCAGGCGCAGGAGCGGGTGTCGCGCTGGCCGGCCACTTCACGGCGTTCGGGACGCGTGCCGCCGGCGCTGCGCCGGCCGCCGCCGAGCGCGGCGCCCGGCGTGCCAGCGCCCCGGGGTACGGACCGCTGTTCCCGACGAAGGACCAGACCACGGGCCTCGAGCTGCTGAAGCTGCCGCGCGGCTTCGAGTACCTCACGTTCGGGTGGACCGGTGACCCGATGGCCGACGGGACGCCCACGCCGAGCAACCACGACGGCATGGCGGCGTTCCGCCGCGACGGCATGGCGGCGTTCCGCCGCGACGGCATGGCGGCGTTCCGCCGCGACGGCATGGCGGCGTTCCGCCACGGGGACGAGGTCCGCCTCGTCCGCAACCACGAGAAGGGCAACGGCACGCCCTTCGCCCCGAGCAACGCCACCTACGACCCGGCCGCGGGCGGCGGCACGACCACCATGGTGTTCGACCCCGACGCGGGCGCGTTGCGCGAGGCCTACGCCAGCCTCAGCGGCACGATCCGCAACTGCGCCGGCGGGCCGCAACCCGCGGGCACGTGGCTGACCTGCGAGGAGACGACGCTGGTGAGCGCGGACGGCACGCGCCACGGCTACGTCTTCGAGGTGCCGGCGACCGGCCTGGCGAGCGCGGTGCCGCTCAAGGCCATGGGCCGCTTCTCCCACGAGGCCACCGCGACCGACCCCGCGACCGGGATCGTGTACGAGACCGAGGACGCCGGGAGCTCGGCGCTCTACCGCTACGTGCCCGGCGACCCGGCGAACCTGGCCGCGGGCGGCCTGCTCGAGGCCATGGCGCTCGCGGGCACGGACACCACCGTGGGCTGGACGACCGGCACCAGCGCCGCCGCCGAGTGGGTCACGGTGGACAACCCCGACTGGGCCCCGGGCGAGCCGACGACGTGGCAGCAGGCCTCGGCCAAGGGCGCGGCCAGGATCATCCGCGGCGAGGGCGCCTGGTACGGCAACGGCCTGATCTACGTCGTGTCGACCAGCGGCGGTCCCGCCGGCCAGGGTCAGGTGTTCGCCTACGACCCGGTGGCCGCCACCTTCACCTGCGTGTTCGCCTCACCGTCGGCGGCGGTGCTCAACGCCCCCGACAACGTCACGGTGAGCCCGCGGGGCGGGCTGGTGCTCTGCGAGGACGGCAGCGGCCGCGAGCTCATGCACGGGATGACGCCGGACGGGGAGATCTTCCCGTTCGCCGAGAACAACGTCGTGCTGACGCCCGAGCTCCGTGACGAGAAGGGCTACAGCGGCACGGACTTCACGGGCAGCGAGTGGGCGGGCGCCACCTTCGAGCCGAAGAACGGCAACTGGCTGTTCGCGAACATCCAGAGCCCGGGGATCACGTTTGCGATCACCGGGCCGTGGCGCACCGGCGCACTCTGACGCCGCGGGGCCGGCCGGAACCGATCCGGCCGGCCGCCGCGCCGGCTGCGGGCTCGTCGACCCACGGCGGGTGCCGGCCCGCCCGGCTACTCCTTGCTGGCGCAGGCCAGGTCCGCGGTGCAGTCGAGCACCCAGTTGCGGACGACGGGGACGTCGACGCGCTGGTAGCCGCCCAGGTAGCGACAGTTGCTGGTGTAGCCGTAGCTCGTGTCGCCCACGACGTAGCCGCCGTGGATGGCCGGCCCTCCCGAGTCGCCGAAGCAGGTGCCGCCGCCGGCGCGGGGATCGTTCTCGTTCCCGTTCAGCTGCAGGATCTGGTCGGTCAACTTCTGCCCGATCTCGGTGGTGTACCGGCGGACGATCGGCTGGCGCTGCGGCGTCGGCACCTGCGCGCCCGAGTCGGCCTGGCGCACCTCGGTGCCGTAGCCGATGGTGAGGAGCTCGGTGCTGTTCAGCAGGGGCTGTTCGAACTGGTCGAGGTAGTTCTCGGGCGCCAGTGGCGTGGCCGCGGCCGGGCTCGGACGGTTCCGCGATTCCCGACCCGCGACCGGGATCGAGGTTCTGTGGCGCCCGCAGCGGTGTTGTCGCTAAAAGCCCCAGCGGATAGGTCACGCCGGCGCGTGTCACCGTGCTGCGTTGCCGGTCGGCCGAGCTGTCGAGCTGGTGCATCCATGCCAAATCCCCACGCGTAGGCCGTCCTGACTTCCGCAGAATGTAGGCAGATTTCGCCGCTCTGCGACGCGTTTGCCCTGGTAGAGAAGTTAAGACTCGGCTCGACGGCCGAAGACGCGTAGACACACGACCTCGACGATCCCCCACTTCGTTGGGGCTACGTGCGTACAGTCGTAGTCATGCGGCTGCATCGAGCCTGGTCATCGGCCCGGAAGACCCAGA
>DASSGC010000475.1:0-3368 GCA_035693765.1 Acidimicrobiales bacterium | reverse complement strand
GCCGGCGCCCCAGCCTCCGGACCGACACGCCGACCGGCCCCCGCGAGGCCGAGCGGATGAGCCGCATGGCGGCGATGCCGGCTCGGCCGGCCACGTCGAGCACGACCTCGCCGACCGGTGGCCACAGGTGCAGGTGCTGGTGGGTGTCGACGTGCCCGGGCACCAGCCCGGCGGACCGGATGGCCTCGACCTGGGCGTCGAACTCGCGCCGCAGGTCGTCGGGGTCGATGCGCCCGGCCGCCATGCGGGGCAGGAAGACGCGCCACGACGGCGCCAGCCGGCCCCGCCGGTCGACCAGCGTCGGCACCTCGCGAGGACCGAGCAGCGGCGGGTCCTCGCCCACCGCAGCGAGGTGGACACCCACGCCGATGCCCTCGGTGTCGCGCAGCGCCGCGGCCGATCCGGCGAACCCGGGGCCGAGGGCCAGCACCGACGTGCTCGTCACGATGCCGTCGCGGTGGGCCCGCAGGATCGCCCGCGACACGGCCGGGGTCAGCCCGTAGTCGTCCGCGTTGACGATCAGCAGCCGCCGCTCGCCGGGCTCCACCTCGCCGCTCACGCCGACTCGCCGTCGAGCAAGCCCGGCGGCAGCCGCTCGACGGACCGGATGTCGTTGTACAGCGCCGCCAGCTCGCGCACCATCGTGGCGATCACGGCCGGGGACGACAACGTCGAGGTCCCCCGGGTGCGGGCGATGTAGTCGACGCCGAACTGCACGTAGCGGAACCCTCGGCGGTGCGCCTTGGCCATGAGCTCGGCGTCGATGAAGCTGCCCTCGCTCACCAGGTCGACATGGTCGAGCACGCGCCGCCGCAGGAGCTTGAACGCGAAGTTCACGTCGCGGATCCGCACACCCAGCACCCACCGGACGACGTGGTTGTAGACGTAGGAGTACACGGCCCGCTGGGCGCCCTCGGCCGTGCGGTCGAAGCGGTAGGCCGACACGATGTCGGCGTCGTAGAGCCGCAGCAGGCGCAGCGCCTTGGTGGTCTCGACGAGGTCGCAGGGCAGGTCTGCGTCGGTGTACAGCACGACGTCGCCGGAGGCCGCGGCGAAGCCGGACTTGATCGCACCGCCCAGCTTGCGGTTCTCCGGGTGGTGCACGACCACGACCCGGGGATCCTCGTCGGCCAGGGCGTCCGCGATCTTGCCCGTGGCGTCGGTCGAGGCGTCGTCGACGATCACCACCTCGTACGAGCGGACGTCGCCGCCGGCCACCAGCAGGCCACCCGCGTGGTGGGCGGCGCCGACGGTGCGGCGGATCATGGCCTCCTCGTTCCACATCGGGAACAGGAACGAGAGGCGGTCGTCGTGTGTGGACATGGGTGGACGGGCTTTCCAGCAGGGCGGCGAGACGATCAGGACAGGTAGCGACCGTTGGCGAAGAGTCCGGTGAACAGTACGAGCACGGCCGCCGACGCCGGCAGCACCAGGCGGCGCAGTCCCGGCCGCTCGGCCAGGAACGCACCCAGCACGGCGAACGCCGGGAAGGCCCCGAGAAGGTAGCGCCCGAGACCCTGGAAGTCCTGGCTGCCGATGGCCGGGATCAGCAGGAGCACGACGAGGTAGGTGCCATAGCGCCAGCCGAACCGGCGGACGACGGTGGGGGTGGCGGCCAGCACCAGCAGCCCGAGCGCCGACTGGATGACCAGGCCGTGCGTGTAGAAGCGGTCGGGCCAGCGGGCGATGGTGGCGAAGAAGTCGCGCTTCAGCCAGGTGCCGAGGCCCGACTGCTGGCCCCAGCTCTCCTGGACCGACGAGAACAGCAGCGGGTCGCCGAACCGCCGCCACAGGTAGGACGACCAGGCCGCCAGCCCGCCGATCGAGAGGAGGACCCAGGCGTCGCGGGCCGCCAGGCGCCGGAGGTGGACCTGCGGCAGGCGCCCCTCGCCCCGCGTGAGCACCCGGCGCCGTTCGAGCACGCCGACGACGAGGCCGGCCACCACGGCGACGCCGACCAGGCGGGTGCCGGTGGCCGCCGCGCCCGCGAGGCCGGCCAGCAGCAGGTGGTCGCGCTCGAAGGCCAGGAAGGCGACGAGCGCTAGCAGCACGAACAGCGCGTCGCCGTACATGGCACCGTAGAGGTAGTAGGCGTACGGGTAGAGCGCGAGGCACGCGACCGCCGTGACCGCCGCCGCCGGGTCGAGCCGGTCACGGCACCAGCGGTGGAACGCGACCAGCACCAGCGCGCCGCACACGAGGGTCACGAGGATGCCGGCGAGCTGGATGTTGTCGGTGAGCCGCGCCACCTGGCGGACCACCATCGGGTAGCCCGGGAAGAACGCGACGGGCGACTGCACGCCGGGTGCGTAGCTGTAGCCGGTGTCGGCGATGATCGAGTACCAGCCGGCGTCGTACCGCACCCAGCCGTCCCAGAACCACTCGCCCCGGAAGCTGACGGGCGGCATGCCGTCGGGCGTCTCGGTGAAGCGGCTGATCGACCACCAGCTCACGAGCAGCAGCACCGAGAGCACCGCGCCGTACAGGCCGAGCGGGGTCAGCCAGACCGGCGCGGCCCGGAGACGCTCCCGCGGCACCTCCTCGGCCTCGGAACTCGGGGCGAGCACCTCGACGACGCTACTGCGGACGCGCACCCCCGCTCGTCACGCGACCCGATCGGCGCTCAGCCCGCGGCGAGGGCGTCGATGGCCGCGGTCACCGCCAGCGTGCGACGGGCCTGGTCGACGTGCAGGTTCTCGACCATCCGGCCGTCGACGGTGACGACGCCCCGGCCCTCGGCCTCGGCCTGCTCGAACGCCTCGATGATGCGGCGGGCCCGGTCGATCTCGTCGGCGGTGGGAGCGAACACACGGTTGCAGGGGTCGAGCTGGCTGGGGTGGATCAGCGTCTTGCCGTCGAACCCCATCTGGCGGCCCTGCACGCACTCCGCCTCGAAGCCCTCCGGGTCCTTGATGTCGTTGTAGACCCCGTCGAGGATGACCTTGCCGGTGGCCCGGGCGGCCAGCAGCGCCAGGCCGAGCCCGGCGAGCAGCGGCGCCCGGCCGGGCACGTGCTCGGCCTGGAGCTCCTTGGCCAGGTCGTTGGTGCCCATGACGAGCACCGTCAGCCGCTCGGACGCCCGGGCGACCTCCTCGGCGTGGAGCATCGCCAGCGGCGTCTCGACCATGGCCCAGATGGCCGTGTGATCGGGTGCGCCGCCGGCCTCCAGCGCCTTGTCGATGGCGTGGACCGTGTCGGCCGAGTCGACCTTCGGCACCACCACGGCGGCGGGGCCCGCCGCCGCCGCGGCCCGCAGGTCGTCGTCGTGCCACGGCGTGCCGAGCCCGTTGACCCGGATGGTGACCTCGCGGCGGCCGTAGCGGCCGGACCCGACCGCGGCGCACACCCGGTCGCGGGCCTCGGCCTTG
>DASSGC010000474.1:0-3467 GCA_035693765.1 Acidimicrobiales bacterium | reverse complement strand
GGAAACGGCTGACGTTCGAGTTGCTCGCGAACCGGATCGCCCGACGGCTCAGGTTCTGCGACGTGATGCACTCGAAGGAGCTGGAGCGGATCGCCGCCGACGTGTCGGAGGCACGGCTGGCCATCGCATCGAGGTAGGACGACCCCGCCGGGCTCCCTTCACACGAGGCCAGCGGTCGCGGCGGGGTGCAATCAGTCACCGCCGGCCAGCGGGGGGCGGACGGGCCCGGATCGGCCGCCGGGCCCGTCGCTGTACGGAGGTGGGCGCATGGAGTGTCCCGAGCACGGCGAGGTCTCGGCCTACAAGGACCTCGGACGCTGCTACTGGTCTTTGAAGTGCGCCGGCGCGCGCGGTGAGGAGCTGACGCCGGAGCAGTACGACCACGTCGGCGTCTACGCGCCACGGCCGCACGAACGAGGCTGGGTCGACGCGAGCACGCTCGGCCCGTCGTTCGAGGTCACGATGCCCGCGCTCGAGGGCCCGGACGCCGACCTCCACAAGGCGCTCGCGACGCCGACGCACACCGAGTTCCTCGCGTGAGCGTCACGGCCTCGTGCGCCGGTTTCGTCGGCTGACGTCCGGGGTGGGGCTCCGCTACCTCCCCAGGCCGATCCATGTTGTGCAAGAAGGGGTGGGCTCGCATGGAGCCCACCCCTTCGGCGTCGGTTGTTCGGGGGAACCCGTTAGGACTTGTATGGCACGATCGAAATCGGCCAGTTTTCGCCGTCGGCAACGTTGTGGTCGTTGGTCAAGACCACACACCAATACCAGTCACCGTACGCCGGCTTCTTGGCCCCGGTGAGGACGCCATTCCACGTCAGGTCCACCTTCTTGCCGGCCTTCACGATGCCGTAGTCACGCTCATACACGACCTGCCAGTCGGGGAAGTCGGGGCTAGTTGTCCGGATCCGGAGGATCAGGTGCCCTGCAGTGAGGATCCGCAGCGTCTGGCTCATCACGGCCTTGCCGTGCGGCGCGAACGGGTTCGGACTCGGCGGCGGCATCGGGTCCGCGATGTCCGGCTGGACCACCACGTGGACCGGTAGCTCGGCCAGGACCGTTGCCCCCTCAACGGCGTCTCCCGCGACGGCCTTGAGGGCGTAATCCCCGACCTCAGTGCCGCAGTCGAAGTATCCCGAGACATCCCTGCCGTCGGGATCTGGGTATGGGCCGTTCGTGTAGGAGGCGACATGGGTGGGCCCGTCCGGGCCGTACCAGATGATGGCGTATGTCTTGCCAGGGAGCAGTGTGCCGTCGAACGTCACCTCGGCGGGAATGTCGGACCACCCCGCCCCGCACCAATAGTCCCCCGAAGGGTCGCTGACCATCGGGTAGGTGAAGGACGCGTCAACCGGTGACGCGCCGACGAAGTAGCTCGGCGCACCGATGAGAATCGGGTTCGGGTCCTCGATCGTCGGGGTCATCGCCAATGCGCCCGCGATCCCGTACTGGTGGCCCTCCTCGACTGCCACGCCGGCGGAGAGGATCAACGACGACAAGTCCGTCGTAACCAGCTGCGACCACTGCTCTTTGACGACGTAGGGACTACTCGAGCCGTCGCCGAAATCGAGAACGACCAAGCCGTAGTAGTAGCCGGTGGGAAGGTAGCTCGCCCCCTCCGCCGGCGTGATCGTTGCCGACACCGCGGTGGTGCCCGGAGGAAGAACCGCCCCGTCCGAGGGCACGATCGAGATTGAAGGCGGTGGCACCTCGAGAGCGCCGGCGGCGGGAACCGTCACCAAGGCGAGGACGCAGGCGGCGGCGGCGACGATCGCCCCGCTCGCCCGTAACGAACGACGGTTCATGAAGACCCCTCCCTTGCGCGGGAGCGCGCCGGGAGGCGCTCGGGTTGCCCGGGGCTTCGACCACCTGCCGGTCCTGCGCTCACCGCGCGAGACCTGTCCAGGTTCACAGCCACCCGACCCTTGCGGGCTGTATCTGGCCGGGCAGATACAGCTAGTTGCTACACCATGGAACGACGTGCGTACTGGGGGCAGGCGCCCCCAGCCGGACTGGGACCGTTCGGGACCGGACCCTAGATCGAGCATCGACGCACCGCCTTACGCCTGCACCGGCGCACCGTGCGGTGCGGGCCCCCGGTGTGCCCACTGGCCGGCGCGGCCGCCGCGTCCGTGTAGGCCGAGGGTCAAGAGAAGGTATGCACGGCGTTCAGAAGGAAGAACACCAGCGAGATCAGGATCGGCGCAAGGAGTAGCCACATGATGACACGGACGGTATCTCGAATCTGCCGCAATAGCTCGGCCCGTTCGTCGAGACCGTTCATTCCGCTAACCTGCCTCCCCGGACCGGGCGGTTAGCCACACACCGGGTCGCCAAAGCGGTGCCTCATGGTGCGCCTAGTTCCCCGGGTAGTTGACCCACCTCCGCACGCCGCTATGCCAGGAGAAGGTCCCGCTCGCGCGCTCGCTGTAGCTCTTCGTGCCGTCGTGGTAGATCGCCGTCGGACCGTCCCGAGGGAGGACACGACCGCCTGCGTCTGGGCGCGGTCCTCGTGCCTGACCGCCTGGGGTTCGAGTCGGTGACCGTCGACTTCAGATGCGCGGACCGTACAGACGCTCTACAAGCAGGTCAAGCGACGCGACGCCGTCGAGGGGCTGCGCCGCTCGGGGGCTTTGCCCAGAGCGGATAACAGCCGCCGCTACGCTCGGGTTCGGCATGCCTGTCTTGGGATGAAGCACAGCGTTCCATGCCAGATAGCTACGGATCAGAAGGTTAGGGTTCGACTCCCTCCCGGCGCGCTAAGAGATGCGCGCTAAGAGACGGCGCACTCGCGACCCGAACCTCCAACGCGACAGATGGCACCGCACCTCGCTCTTCTGGCGTCGCAGTGATCGAAGATCGCTGCGACGGGTTCGCTCGCACGGATCACTCGAAGCCCGGCGCTGTGGGCGGAGCACCCTCGATGTGGTTCGCAGCCACATCGTGACGAGACCCGGTCCGAGGACCAGGGTCTCGATCGGATGAGGCTCGTCAGATCACCGGCACTGACCGCAGATCTCGCCGTCGATGATGACCGGAGCACCGTTGTCGGCCGTGTACGAGATCTGGGGTTCCGCCGCCTCTTGAGTCGCCCGCTGCTGGGCCAGGAACCGCTGCGCCACCGCGGCCTTCAGTTCGGCCATCTCGACGTCGGAGCGGGTCCCCGTGGAAGCCGGTTCGCTGATGGCGGCGGTCCCGTGCTGCTCGGCCCAGAACCGCTGCGCCACCGTTGCCTTCAGTGGGCCATCTCGACGTCGCTGCGGACGCCGGTCGAGCCCCGTTCGGTGATTGTGGCGGAGTCCGACGCGGGCGCGATCGTCGTGTCCTGCTCGGGGGTCGAGACGACGGCCAGCGCTCCTGCGAGCGCCAGCGCCACCCCGATGACGACCCACGCCGGGAGCCGGATCGGGTCCCGTCCCCTCACCACCTCGCTGTTCGCAGCCATCGTGCCCTCCCTTCCTCTGAAC
>DASSGC010000473.1:0-3063 GCA_035693765.1 Acidimicrobiales bacterium | reverse complement strand
GTCTCTTCGATCTCGACGTCGGGTCGGCTGATCGCTCGCATCCGCGCGCTTCGAGGTAGACGGCACGTTCGTCGAGGGGCCGCCGGAGTCGGAAGCCGGCCGGCGGGAGGTGGCGATCCGGGGCCTGTTGGTCGGACCGCGTCGTGGATCACGCGCAATTGGCCCAGCACATCAGCTGGCCGGGCCTCGACTTCGTGCCAGCGTGTGCGTCTTCGGCTCGGTCGGCTGGCTTGGCTGGCTCGCGGCCCCCCTTCGGGCGGATCCTCGTTCTCACGCCAGTGAGACGCCTCCGCCGCCGGAACCCATCGGCGCGCGACCCGCTTCGGCGTCCTGTTCAGCGCCAGGGCGTGGCGGCGAGGTGGGTGAGGAGGAGGGGGGTGAAGGTGGGGGCGGCCTGCTCGGGGATCCAGTGGCTGACGCCCTCGAGGACGACGAAGTCGTAGGGGCCGGTGACGTGGTGCTCGGTGGCTTCGGCGGCGGCGCGGCCGATGGAGGGGTCGGCGTCGCTCCAGACGTAGAGCGTGGGGACGGGGCAGGGCGGGACCGCCGCGCTGGCCTTGGCCGACATCGCCCGGTACCAGTTGACCGCGGCAGCGAGGGTGCCGGGGGTGGACATGTCCTCGATGTGGGCGGCGATCGAGCCCTCGGGGAGGCCGGCGTACGCCTGGCGCAGCTCGGCGGCGTCGTCGGCCAGCAGCTGAGCTTCGATCTGGCCCCGTGGGGCCTCGCGGAAGGCGCGTATGTAGCCCGAACGCCGGTTCTGGTCGGATGGCGTCCCGCCTTCGCCTTCCTGCCCGGCTGCTGTGGCCTGTGCCTGGTAGGCGCGGACGAAGGCCAGGGGGTGGGGCGACGAGGCGATGGTGAGCGTGCGGACCTTGCCCGGGTGGTGACCGGCGACGGTCCACGCCACCGCGCCGCCGAGGTCGTGGCCGACCAGGTCGACCTGGTCGGTGTCGAGCGCGTCGACGATGCCGAGCACGTCGTCGACCAGATGGGCCATGGCGTAGGCGGCGGGGTCGTCTGGTCGGGCGCCGGGGGAGTAGCCGCGCTGGTCGACGGCGACGGCCCGGTGGCCCGCGGTGGCGAGGGCGTCCAGCTGCGCGGCCCAGCAGCGTGACGTCTGCGGGAACCCGTGCAGCAGGAGCACGACCCGCCCGTCCTCGGGACCGGCCACACGGGCCCGGAACGTCAGCCCGTTGGCGCCGATCTCGACCGTGTCCGTTCCTGTGCTGGTCATGGCGCACGAGCGTAGGTGAGCACCAGCCAGCAGAATCGCTGCCACGGCTCGCACATTCAGTTTGATGGGTGACACCGCCGCCCGTTGCCCGGGCCTGCATGCTCCCCGACGTCAGCGTGTTCGGGGTGGGCCGACGCCAGGCCGGCGGTACCAGAGGAGGAAGAAGGTGGTGTGGGCGGCGCCCAGGGCGAGCAGGAGCAGGGCCGACGCCAGGTTGGCGAGCAGCAGTGCGATGCCGCCACCGAGGAACACGCCACTGGTGAAGGCCAGCTTCCTCACGCGATTGCCGCTGGCGCCGCGCCGCGCCGCGTACCGCTCGAGCATCTCACCCGCCCCGCAGCCGATCACCAACGCGACCGCGACCTCCACCCACAGCACGGCGAGAGCCTGGCACGGCCGGAGGCAACCACGCCGGCTCCAAGACCATCGGCCGCCTCTCAGGCAGCAGGATCTGCCCGGCGGCGGCCACGAGAGGCTGCCCGATGACGGCCGGCCATCGCAGACGACTACCAGCGACCGGCTGTTCGGAGGATCTCCAGTGCGTCGATCGTCAGCAGGAGGTTCGCCCGACCGAGCTTGACCTCGTCCCACGGGGCGTGGGTAAAGCCGTCCTTGCCCGCGGAGTGGTTGAAGAGCTTTCGCTCCATCGCCCAGCCTTCGCCGGGGACGAGCTTGGACTCCAGCAGGTCGAGCGCGTTCGCGCATCGCCGGTCGGTGACATACCCGGCGCGGGTGAGGATGTGGAGCCCGGCCATGAAGTCGTAGAGCCGAGGGTACGGATACGACAGCTTGGTGTAGACGGCCCGGAGCGGCTGCCCGTCGGATCGCTTCAGATAGACCTCGCGCTCGAGCAGCACTTCGGCGGCGGCGTCGATGGCCTGGGTGAGCTCGTCACTCGGGCGCCGCGAGCGGTAGGTCGCCAGCCCTCGCAGTCCGAACGCGGTGTGAACGATGGTGGGGCCCTTGGTCGCCGGCTTCTTGTTGCAGTTCCACCCGCCGCCGGGCCACTGATAGCGGAGGAGGTTCGTGCACAGCTCGTCGGTCTCGTCGTCCGCGAGGCCCAGCGCCACCGACGCGTAGATCGCGTTCGCATGGAACGAGCCGTGGACGCGGTGCTTGCCCCGGATGAGCAGCGGCCCGTCGTACGCGCGCTCGAGGCCTCGCAGCCACCGGTAGACGTGGTCGCGGTAGGGGACCAGCTGGTCGTCACCAGGTGGGTAATCGATGTCGGCGAGGTACCGGAACGTGAGGTAGATCGTCGACATTCCCTGGCGGTCGTCCGGTTCGCTCATGTCGAGGTCGGCCAGAAGGCCGCGCGCGATCGGCGAGTCGGCGATGTCGTCCTGCAGCCGCTGCATGGTGGCCGACGTCGGGTCGGCACCGTCGAGATATCGCCTCGCCTTGTACCGGACAATGGGGTCGTCCGAGTCGACGACCGCTGCGGTGAGCACCGCGTGCTGCTCGGTCATGGTCGGCTCCTTGCGCTGTGTGACGATCCATCATCGCCGCGGCCACGGCGCACGAGGTGGCGGCCCTTGGGCACGCAAGTGCCCGTGTGCTGGCATGCAGGCAGCTCTGGTTCGCCGAGGGCCCCGGCGGCATGTGCTCGTCGGATCGCCGCAGCGGCCGGGGTACGAGGCCACCCATTTCGTGGTCCGCTACGCCCGCCGCCTCGTGGAAACACCTGGGCTGAGGGTCGGGCCCATCCCCGGGAGTGCGTGGCCGGGCGGGGAGACTGGGGGCATGGCATTCGGACAGCAGGCAGGGCCGCCGGCGTCGCGGCGCGAGGTGCAGGAGCTGCTCACGCTGCTGCAGGACGCCGGGCA
>DASSGC010000472.1:0-13546 GCA_035693765.1 Acidimicrobiales bacterium | reverse complement strand
TCGTCGGCGACCCAGCGGACCACGGGGGCGTCGTGGCGACGGCCCGCACGGTCGCGGCCGTCGCCGACGTCATCGGCGCGACGGTGTGCGGGGCCGCCTTCCTCGTCCCGCCCGACGACGCCGCCGTCGCCACCCTCGAGCGGTGCGCCGACGTGCTGGCGCCCCATGGCGTGCGCCTGACCATCGAGTTCGTCCCGTACAGCGGCGTGCGGACGGTCGCGGAGGCGGCCGCCGTGGCCGAGCGCATCGGGTGGGAGCGGGCCGGCCTGCTCGTCGACTCGTGGCAGACGCACGCCGCCGCCCAGGTCACGGCCGTGGCCGCCCTGCCGCCGCACGCCGTCGCGCTCGTGCAGGTCGCCGACGCCCGGCTGCCGCTCGGCGACGACGTCGTCGGCGCGAGCCGCGACCGCAGGGTGTTGCCCGGCGACGGCGACATCGACCTGGCGGCGTTCGTCGCCGCGGTCGACGCCACCGGGTACGCCGGACCCGTCAGCCCCGAGGTGCTGTCGGCGCAGGACCGCTCGACGGCACCGGCCGAGTTCGCGTCCGCGGCCCTCGCCACCGTCCGGGCCCTCTGGCCCTGAACGGCGCCGCTCGAGCCCGAGGCCGCAGGCGGCGTACAGCCGGCGTTCATGGTGAAATGTCTACGGAACCAGCGTTCATCGACCACCAGGAACCACACCGTGATCGATCAGCCATAAGACACGAACGACGACGGTTCCCTCCACATCGATCTCAGTGTCGCTCGTCTGGCGCGCGTCGAGAACTTTCTCGCTGGTGGCGAGGCGCACTTCGCCATCGATCGAGCAGCGGCCGACACCCTCGCCGAGGCGTCGCCGGTCGGTCTGGACGGATTGCGCGGCGTGGTTCAGGCCATGAAGATCTTCGTCGCGCGGGCGGCGCGCTTCCTCGCCGGCGACGTCGCGGTCAGCCAGCTCCTGGACATCGGCATGTCCACCCCGACGACGGGGATGGTCCACGACGTCGCCTGGCGGACCGCTCCCGACACCCGGGTCGTGTACGCCAGCTACGACCCCACGACGCTGGCCCACGTGCACTCCTTACGGAAGGACGCCGCGGAGGGTGCGGTAGCTCATGTGCACAACTCCTTCGACGAGCCGCACAAGACCCTCCGCGAGGCCGCGGCGACGCTCGACTTCAGGCGGCCCGTCGCGGTGACCTGCCGACGACCCTGAACCTCATCCCCGACGACGACCTCGCCCGGCGGACCGTCGACGTGTTGCGCGACGCCATCACGCCCGGGAGCTACCTGGTCTTCGCTCACACCAGCCTGGACTTCGCCGCCGACGGGACCGCCAAGGTGATCGACCTGCTCAACGAGGCCATCAACGAGCCCTACGTCGTGAGCACCCAGGGCAGATCCTCCGGCTCCTCCACGGCTTCGACCTGGTGAGCCCGGGCATGGTCCCGATAGAGCGATGGCGCAGCGCCGGGGACCCGCCGATCCTCGAGGGGGAGTGCTGGTCCCCATCTACGGCACCGTCGGGCGCAAGCCCTGAGCGGCACCGCGCTCGGCCTAGTAAGTCCCGGTAGAGGTTGAGTTGGGGTCCACCACGCGTTGCATCCCCCTCGCGAGGGTTCGGGTTGCTGACCAACCACTCCCGAGGAGGATGCTGTGTCCAACCGTAGGCGACTCACGCGCGGTGACCGTCGACGCAATGAGAAGCTGGCCCGTCTTCGTTCGATCGTGCGCCCGGATTTGGCGGTCGTGGGGATCGATCTGGCGTCGGCCAAGCAGGCGGCTGTGGTCGCCGATCATGACTCGATCACCCTCGGTCGGCGGATGTTCGACGGCGACCCGTGGGTGATCGACGAGATCATCGACTGGGCGTTGCCGATCGCGGCGGAGGCCGGCTTCGCCGGGATCGTGGTCGGGTGCGAACCGACGGGGCACCGCTGGAAGCCGGTGCTGGACCGGTGCCGGGCGCGGGGTGTCGAGGTGGTGTGCGTGAACCCGATGCTGGTGCACCGGGGTCGCGAGGAAGAGGACTTCACCCGGGACCGCTCCGATTTCAAGGACTCCACGATCATCGCCCGCCGGGTCGCGGACCGGCGCTGCTATGTCCCTTACGTGCTCGAGGGCCACTGGTGCCGGCTCCGGCACCTCGGCGCTCGCCGCAACGACCAGCTCGTGGAGGCCGGCGCAGCCCGCCAGCAGCTGCGTGACCTGCTGGAGTGCGTGTGGCCGGCAGCGTTGCGCAGCGCGGCGGACCCACTCGATGCCACCACGTGGCGGGCAGCGATGGCGGTGTCCTGTGACCCCGAGGCGATCGTGGCCATGGGCTGGGACACCTTCGCTGACGCTGTGCGCCGCGAGCTTGGACGGTGGGGCGGCCAGCGCCGCTGCCTGCGCATCCTGCGGGCCATCTGGGCTGGGGCCCACGAACCCGGTGGTGTGGAACGGGAACGACCCGCCGCCCTCGAACGGGCCCGCGACGCCATCCGTGACTGGCACCGAGCGCTCGATGAGCTCGCGGATGTCGAGGGGCGCATGCTCAACGTCCTCGACGCCCTGGACCTCACCGAACTGGTCACCAGCATCGACGGGCTCTCCGCGGTCGGGGCCGCCGCCATCCTCGCCGAGGCCGGCGACCCCGCCCGCTTCGACTGCGCCCGCACCTGGGTCAAGCACGCCGGGCTGTGCCCCCGCGCCAACGAGTCCGGCACCTTCGCCGGACAGACCAAGGTGTCGGGCCGGGGACGCCCGGCGCTGCGGACCGCCGCCTGGCGGGCCGTCTGGGGCGCCGTGCACAACAACGCCGTCTACGCCGCCCGCTTCGAGCACCTGCGCACCCGGCCCAACAACCCCCTCAAGGCCGGCCAGGCCCGCGCTGCCATCGCCGCCGCCTTGCTGCGCCAACTCTTCGTCGTCGTCACCCGGCGCGTCGCCTGGAACCCGGCCATCGCCGCCGGCATCGAGGAGGCGCCGATCGCCGCGTGACGCGACACTGGCGGCGGGCGGGGCGAACCCGGCTTGCCCTTGGGAAGAACCCGTGACTGAGCAGGGGCGCCCCGCCCACTCCCCACCCGAGCTCGCATGAGGGCTGTTGGGAAGAACCCGGTTGTTCGCTAGGTCGAGCACGGGGAGTGGGCACCGGCACCCGCTGATGCCGCCAGCCGCACCAGCCACCAGACCATCTACCGAACCACCCACACGCCCGCCCCGCGCGGGACCGATGCCACGCGCCCCGACTCCCGGCAAACAGCCTCTTGACTTCGCCGCCATAGGTTGCTCAGTAGGGTGGGCGGCGACCCTGCCAGACCCGGTCCACCACCACGTCCGCCACCAGCAAGAGCACGGCGGCCCAGCCGATCGGGTGCGGTCGCTTCATCTCGATGGGCCAGTCGAAGCTGGGCTCCGGGTCCCACCGGGTCTGGATGTAGAGGACGTACAGGGCGCACAGGCCGAGCGCGGCCGGGCTGGCGAGCAGCAGGTAGCGGCGGAACGTCTCGTGCCGGGCGCCGAGACCAGCCGCCAGCCCCACCACCACGCCCACCCCCGGACCGGCCAGGAGCCAGGCGAACACGCCCACCCCGACACCGGTCCAGACCGCACGCCGCCGGCTGGGGAGGGCGCCGTCGTAGCGGAACGCCAACACCGACGAGTACGGCTCGGCCATCGCGTCGGGGGCGCGCACGACGACCCGGGGCCGCCGCACCGCGAGCGCCAGGCACGCGAGGGCCGCCACCACCGACACGATGATGGCCAGGTCGACCCGCCGTTGGGGCGTGAACTGCAGGGCGACCGTGAACGACGCCCGATCGGGGGTCACCAGCCAGCCGTTGGCGAACCCGTCCACGAGCCGCGGCGCCCCGAGCGCATCGCCGTCGACCGTCGCCGCCCAGCCGGGGTTGAGGCTCTGGCCGAGGACCAGCCAGAACGGCTCGCCCGGTGTGGCCCCCTCGACCTCGACCCGAGTGCGATCGTGGTCGTCCTCGACCACCCGGACGCTCGGGCCCGCCGCCGGTGTGCCGCCGGCGGCCTCGCTGACCAGGGTGCCGGCCGCGCCGGACGCGGCACCGCCCGCCGCCGACCGCAGCACCAGCCGGTCGATCTCCAGCCCGGCGTCACGCCCGAGGGCGGTGGCGATCTCGTGGTCGTCCTCGGCGAGGGAGACCGCCGCGCCGTCGCACGGCACGACGTCGAGGGCCTCGCCGGCGAGGGCGTCGACCATGGGCCCGGTGACCCGGACCGGCAGGGGCGTGCCGTCGACCGTCAGGAGGTCGGACCGGCAGCCGGAGTCGAACGTCTCGGGCAGCGGCGGCACCGGCGGGGCGGGGAGCCCGATCTCGGCGATGGCCGCCGGCTGGTCGAGGTCGTGGTCGCTCACCCAGTCGTGGGTGGTGACGGTGCGGGCCGCGGTGATCCGGATCCGGAACGTCGAGCCGGTGACGGGCGCCGGGAGCGGGACGTCGACCGTGGTGGTGGCGTTCTGGACGGCGCCGTCGTCGATCGCCGGCAGCCCGATCCGGTCGGAGGGCACGCCGTCGACCCACACCTCGACCTCCGTCGGCACCGAGTGGCGCCCGTCGGCGACGATCGTGAGCGGCACCGACGAGACCGTGACCGGCGCCGTCAGGTTGATCTCGACCCACTGGCGGTCGGGGTCGCTGCGGATCGTGGTCCAGGCGGTGGACGGGTCGCCGTCGAAGGCGGCCGAGGCGGTCTGGGTGCTGGCGGTGAGCTGGGAGCTGGCCCGGGCCCAGGTCACCGAGCCGTCGTGGGGCCGGCCGACCGTCGCGTCCAGCACGCGGTTGGGGAAGCGCCGGTAGAGGCGGGCCTCGCCGGTCACCGAGAAGCTCCGGTCGGTCGGCAGGCTGAAGACCCGCACCATCCGCATCTCCTCGTCGAGCCGGGTGGTGTCGGCCGGGTCCTGGCGCTGGCGGGTGAGGCTGAAGGCCACCGGGTGGTCGAGCGAGTCGTCGCCCGCGGCGTCGAGCAGGTCGGTGGGGAGGCGGACGGCCTCGTCGTTGTGCAGGGGCTCGTCGCCGATGGCGATCTCGGCGAACCCGACGCTGCTCTGCCCGGCGTAGCGGGGCACCCAGCCCACGGAGTCGGCGAGGATCTCGACCGACAACGACGAGAAGGTCCGCTCGGGGAACGTCACGAGCTGGCCGGGAGCGTCGCGGGACTGGGCGGTCAGCTCGAGGTCGACCGGGTCGCCGCCGTCGAACCGCAGGCGCACCTTGGTGATGTACCGGTTGCGCGCCCCGGTGGTGACCTGGGTGAGGTTGACCCGGTCGGTGGTGACCGGCTCGTCGAGCGTGATGTCGAGGCGCTCGCCGCGGGCGTCGGAGAACGCCGCGGTCCGCCACGCGGTCTCGATGTCGCCGTCGACCGCGAGCGTGGCCCGCTCCTCCGAGGTGAACGTGATCGGGTTGCCGTAGGTCGTGGCCTGGGCGCTGATGCCGGAGCGTTCCGTGGCCACCGTCATGGCGTCGGTGCCGGCATCCGGGAACAGGGGCAGGCGGTTGTCGGTCGAGTCGGGCACGAGCGGCTCGCCGGCCGTGGTCTCGGTGTAGCCACGCGTGTGCCGGATCGTCGTCCACCGCTCGCCCCGCTTGCGGTTGGAGTCGGTGACGAGGAGGGCGGCGCCGTCGTCCAGGGCGTCGGCCAGCTCGCCGTCCGACAGCGCGGCCGAGTAGCGGATCAGCTCCCGGCCGTCGATCAGCCCGGCCGCCGCCCCGTCCACGAGGCCGGCACCGTCGCCCGCCACGATCAGCGGGGACGCCGTCGCGTGGGTCGACACGATGCCCACCGGGTCGGTGACGGGCAGCACCGCCACCTCGTGGGGGTCGGCGAGCGACGGGTCGCTCTCGAACATCACCTCGTCGTCGAGCTGGACCTCGGGCGTCGTGAGGTTGGGGGCGGCGGGGCCGAACCCGGTCGGCGTGCCGAGTCCGGGGGCGTCGAGCACCCAGGCCCAGAAGTTGCGGGGCCGTGGGGTGTTGTAGCGCTCGTACTGGAGGTCGCTCTGCACGAGCACATCGCCGGCCCGCATGAGCCGGGCGACGGCGGCCAGGCTGTCCGGGTCGGCCGTCCGCTCCTGCAGCCCGAGGTCGAACGCGTTGAGCAGGTTGGCCGAGGCCGCCGATCCGTAGGGGATGAGCTCGCGCTGCACCGAGGGCCGGTCGATCAGGCCGGGGAGGATCGGGTCGACCGTGTTGCCCCACCGGTAGCTGGCGAAGTCCGTGCCGGGCACCACCAGCACCCGGGTGTCCGCTCCTGCGGCGTCGAGGTGGTCGGCGGCGTCTCGCCAGTAGTCCGGGACCGACTCGGGCCGGCGCAGGTTCTCCGGCACGAAGTCGCCCAGCCACAGCGGCGGCAGGGCCAGCACCGTCACGGCCACCACGCCGTAGGTCAGCGGCCGGGCGCTGCGGGGCCAGCGGCGGGCCGCGCTGGTGACGCCCGCCCCGGCCAGCACGGCGAGGCTGAGGGCCACCAGCGGCACGGCGCGGGGCAGGCTGCGCATCGACAGGCCCACGTCGGACAGGACGAACGCCTTCACCCCCCGCGACCAGGGCGAGCCGTCCTCCCAGGGAAAGGCGCCGACGGCGAGCGCGGTGCCGAGGCACAGCAGCATGACGAAGTAGGCCCGGTGGCGCCAGCGGGCCACCACGCCGCCGAGCAGGCCGGCGATCGGCAGGAGGTACGTGAAGGCCAGCAGCGGCAGGAACTGCGTGTACATCACGCTGGGCTCGATCCACGGACCCAGCCGGTCGCCGCCGTAGAAGAACCAGTAGCCGAGCCCGCGGAGCACCTCGTGGCTCACCGACACCGACGCCACCGTGCGGGCCGTCTCGGTGTACCGGAGGATCTCGATGCCGTTGGTGCCCTGCACCGACAGCCCGGCGATCCACCACGCCGAGACCGGCACGGTGAGCACGCCGAGCCGGAGCGCCGCCCGCACGGCCGTCCGCAACGAGATCTCGCGTGCGACCCACACGGCGTGCGCCAGCCACAGCGCCGGCGCGACGCCGACGAGCAGGAGCGCGGTGGCGTTCACGCTGCCGCAGGTCGTGACCGCCAGCGCGAACAGCGCGGGGTAGCGCCAACCCCGTGTCCGGGTGGTGCGGATGATGAGGGCGACGAGCCAGGGGAGCGCCGTGAACGGCAGCAGGATCGCCGACAGGCGGGCGACCAGGGTGAGCACGAACGGGGTGAGCGCGTAGCCGAACGTGGCGGCCACGACCCCGGGGCCCTTCCACCCGAGCGTGCGGAGCAGGTACGCCACGCCCGCACCGGCGAGGAACATGATCGTGCCCCACCACAGTCGCTGGGCGGTCCAGTCGGGCAGCCCCACCCGGTCGGCCAGCCAGTAGAAGGGCCCCATCGGCCACAGGTAGCCGACGTTCTGGTGGGTGACCGTGCCAAGGCCGATGGACGGATCCCACATCGACCAGGCCCGGCTCATC
Organism: Acidimicrobiales bacterium; assembly: GCA_035693765.1. Lineage (GTDB taxonomy): Bacteria > Actinomycetota > Acidimicrobiia > Acidimicrobiales > VFJN01 > ZC4RG19. The sequence continues at coordinate 6,109 of DASSGC010000472.1, read as the reverse complement.
AGCTTGGACGGGTCGAGGTAGAGGTACGTCTTCGTGTCGGCGCTGATCCAGCCGGGCTGGGTCACCAGCAGGGGCAGGTAGATGACCGCGGCCAGCGCCGCGTGCAGGCGGATCGCCGGCCCCGACGGACGCCGGCGGGCGCGGCTCGCCGTGCGGGCCGGGCGCGACGGGGTGGCGGGCGCCGCGGGCGCGGCGGCCACCGCGGCGAACGCCGGCCGGCGCAGGCGCGCGCCGCGCGCCACCCGCCCGAGCACGTACCTCATCCGGGCGTTCGGCGTCGTGCGACCTCGCCGGCAACCACCCGCATCAGCTCGGTGGCGGTGTTGTTCCAGGTGAGCTCGGCCGCCCAGTCGAGGGCGCCCCGGCTGAGCGCCGCCCGCCGCGCCGCGTCGCCGAGCACCTCGGCCATGGCGTCGCCCAGGCTGGCGGGATCGCCGTCGGCCAGGAGCCCCGACCGGCCCTCCTGCACCGCGTCGGCGTGGCCGGCGATGCGGGTGGCGACCGCGGGCGTCCCGCAGGCGGCGGCTTCGGTGAGCGTCATCCCCCAACCCTCGCGGGCCGAGGCCGACGCCACCAGCCACGCTCGGCGGTACAGGTCGATCTTGTCGTCCTCGTCGACCGACCCCCGCAGCGTGACCCAGTCGCCCGCGCCCAGCTCGGCGACGAGCGCCTCGACGGCCGGTCGCTCGTAGCCGTCGCCGACGATGTCCAGCCGGAGGTCGGGGACGGTGGCGCGGGCGTGGTGGGCCGCCCGGATCAGCAGGGGGTAGCGCTTGACCGGCACGAGGCGGCCGACCGCGACCACCAGCGGGCCGTCGGCCTTGGCCCCACCGGGCGTGTACCGGTCGTCGATGCCCGGGTGGACGACCGTGACGCGCTCGGCGGGGAAGCCGAGGTCGTCGACGAGCTCGTCCCGGGACGACCGCGACAGGGTGGCCACGGCCGAGCGCCGGTAGAGCGGCGGCGCCACCTTCGACTCGAACAGGGCGCCGAGCTGGCCGAGGCGCTGGCCGAGCGTCATGTGCCACATCTCGGCGTGCACGTGGTGGAGGAAGATGACCCGGGGGCCGCGGCACCAGACGGGGCTGAGGAAGGGCATGCCGTTCCAGATCTCGACCAGCACGTCGCGGGGCCCGGTGCGGCGGAGCGCCTCGGCGACGGCGGCGCGCGGGAACACGCCGTAGCGCCCGGCCCGGCGGATGACCTTGTAGCCGTCGCGGGTGGCCTCGGCCGGGCGGCCGCGTGCGTGCGAGGTGCGCATGGTGACCTCGACCCCGGCCGCGGCCCACCGCCGGGCCACCTCGTGGATGTGGACCTCCGAGCCGCCGGCCTCGTCGTCGTCGAGGTCGCGCCAGCCGAGCACGTGCACGCGGCGGATGCCCGCGGACGCGGCCAGGTCGCCGATCTTGTCGACGGGGTCCGCGAAGTCAGGCACGGCGTTGCTCACAGGTGGTGGTCCTCCCCAGGCCGGGTACACGGGTGCACGGCGTCGGAGCGCAGCGGTTGGGACTCGGGTACCGGATCGGCCGTATGCTAGGGACTTCCGCGCCAGCGCACCAACGTCCTGGGGGGGTGCGCACGACCCGACGGAGCAGCCGTGGCCAGCAGCGAAGACACCACCGCCGACGTGCCCGGCGGCCCCTCCGCCGACAGCTTCTCCGCCGACAGCGCCTCCGGCGACGACTCCTCCGGCGACGTGCCCGGCGGCCCCGGCGACCGTGCGGTGCCGGGCCTCGACGAGGCGCTCGACGGGGTCGAGGGCTGGTTCAGCCCCGAGCAGGTGGCGCGGGTGGTGGCCCGGGCGGCCGAGGTGCCCGCCGCAGGCCGCATCGTGGAGATCGGCAGCTTCCGGGGCCGGTCGATGATCGCCATCGCCCGCTCGGCGCCCGCCGGTGCCGCCATCTACGCGATCGACCCCCACGCGGGCAACGACCGGGGCCCGCAGGAGATCGAGGGCTTCGAGGACGAGGCCGCCGTCGACTCGAAGGTGTTCCTCACCAACCTCGAGCGGGCGGGGGTCCGCGAGCGGGTGACGTACGTCCGGAAGTTCAGCCACGACGCGCTCGACGACGTCGAGGGCGCGATCGACCTGCTGCACATCGACGGCGCCCACCGCTTCACCCCGGCCCGCGACGACATCCGCACCTGGGGTGCCCGGGTCGTCGGCGGCGGGTCGATGCTGGTCCACGACTCGTTCTCGTCGGTCGGTGTCACCCTCGCCCTCGCGGCCACGGTGATGTTCTCGGGCGATTGGCGCTTCGCCGGCCGCAGCCGGTCGCTGGCCGAGTACCGGCGTGAGCCGGTGCGCGGCCTGGCCCGGGTGGCCAACGTCGGCCGCCAGGTCGCGCAGGTGCCGTGGTTCGTCCGCAACCTGACGATCAAGGCCCTGATCGTGGCGAAGCTGGGCCGGCTCACCCGGGTGCTCGGCCACGACGGCGCCAACTGGCCGTACTGAACCGCCCCGCCCGCCGGTCCGCGCCGCTCCCGTGGCGGCGGCCGGCGCTCAGGTGGCGACGGGCGCGTCGTCGACGGGATCGGACGCCGGCGCGGGTTCGGGCGCGGGCTCGGGGAGCGTCACGGCGGCCGTGTCGCGCCGGGGCAGGGCGGTGGGCGTGCCGCCGCGCCGCAGGACGCGGTCGCGGAGCCCCCACCACGTGACCAGCGACATCGCCTCGCCGATGATGTGCCACGACATCTTCGACACGCCGCGCACACGGTCGTTGAAGGTGATCGGCACCTCGACGATCGTGGCGCCGAGCCGGTGCGCCCGGTACGACAGCTCGAGCTGGAACCCGTAGCCCGTGGCCTTGGTGGCGCTGGTCTCCACCGTCTCGAGGATGTCGGCCCGGTAGGCGCGGAAGCCGGCGGTCGCGTCGCGCACGCCGAGGCCCAGCACCGTCGAGGCGTAGAAGTTGCCCACGCGCGAGAGCAGGCGGCGCACCAGCGGCCAGTTGGCCGTCGCCCCGCCCGCGACGTAGCGCGAGCCGATGGCGATGTCGGCGCCCTTGTGGACCTCGGCCAGCAGCGCGGGCAGCCGCTCGGGCGGGTGCGACAGGTCGGCGTCCATCTGGACGACGACCTCGTAGCCCTCGGCGAACGCCTGCTTGAACCCGGCGCGGTAGGCGCCGCCCAGGCCGCCCTTGGACGGGCGGATCAGGACGTCGACGCTGCCCAGGTCGTCGCCGGCGGCCTTGGCCAGCTCGGCCGTGCCGTCGGGGCTGGCGTCGTCGACGACCAGGATGTCGGCCTCCGGCACCGCCTCACGGACCTTGCCGAGCACGTCCGCGATGTTCTCGGCCTCGAGGTACGTGGGGATGATGACGAGCGTTCTCATGCGGAGCCCCAGACGTCGAACGGTGCCGACACGCTAGCCCGCACCCCCAGGTGCTGTCGTGAGATCTCACGGTGTGTGGGCGTCATGCGCTGTTCTCCCCCTCATCGCAGCGGACGTAGAGCTCGAAGATGGGCCGGCCCGGTCCGGCCGGCGGGTTCTCGCCGTAGCTGTCGTGCAGGCAGAACAGCTCGTCGAGCACCCGGTTGGGCTCGTCCGAGCCGGGATCCATCGACGTGTTCGGCTCGACCCAGTTGTCGTACATCGTCGACAGGACGACGACGTCGGCGTCCCGCAGCTCGTCGGCCAGGCCGGAGTCCTCGGCGTTGGCCACCCCCGGGTCCATCTCGATGTAGCGGGTGCCCGGTTCGAGCTGGGGGAGCATGAAGTACAGGTACGCCTCGCTGTAGGGCGTGAACCGCAGGTCGCCGGTGCCGACGACGAGGCGGTCGCCGGGTGCGGCCACCTCCTCGACGTCGTCGAGCATCTCCTCGGCGGCCACCGGCACGTCCTGGCGCCCGTAGTAGAAGCTCCGGCCCCGGTGGTCGACGGAGAACACGTGGCGGTCGTAGTTGAACGTCTGGGCCGCGTAGTCGGCGTACCAGCGGTACGTGAAGTGGGGGAACAGCAGCATGAGCGCCAGCGGGGTCAGCATGGCGGCGCGCACCACCACCGTCCTGGTGCCCCGGAGCACGCCCACCTCGGCCAGGAACGCCGGGAGCAGGCCGAACGTCACGCAGCTCACCCACGACAGGTGGGCGGTGTCGGCCCGCTGCACCGCCTGGGGCAGCAGCCCGAAGGCGAACAACCCGAAGGCCAGGAGGCGCCACCCGTGCCGGCTGCCCGCGCGGCGGGCCCACAGGGCCAGACCGACCATGCCCACGGTGGTCGCCGCCATGATCCAGAACCAGACGGCGATCTGCATGGGCTGCTCGGGCGTGGGGAGCGGCCACGGGAAGCGCCGGAAGGCGAAGGCCCGGTTGAGGAAGCTGGTGTAGGTGTCCGAGGGCGGTGGGAACGGCAGCCGCCGGCCGGGCCGCAGGTCGAACACCGGCTCGGTCACCATGCCCCGGAAGGCGTTCGCCGGGCCGGCGAGCGCGAGGTGCACCAGGAACGGGCTGACGCCCGCCAGCGCGCCGACCGCCAGGCGTACCCGCCCGCGCCGGTCGAGGGCGAACACGAACAGCACGCCGAGGGCCAGCCCCAGGCAGATGACGAGGTCGGGGCGGAACAGGAGCGCGGCGCCCGCCAGCAGGCCGGCCACCACGAGCGTGCGGTCGCGTCGCCGCCCCGCCACGTCGGCGTCGAGGGCGCGGGCCGTCGCGAACACCGCCCAGAGGGCCAGCGCGACGCCCCCGACCCAGGCCAGCGCGGTGACGCCGATGGGCGGGAGCAGGATGATGGTCGTGACCGTGCCGCACGCCGCCGCGGTGTAGCGGCCCCAGCGGTACCCGACCGCCGTGGTGGCGCCGACCAGGGCGACGACCTGGAGGAGGCCGACGAGCCGCTCGGTCCAGAGCGAGATGCCGAACACCTTGAAGAAGGCCGCGATCGTCCAGATGCTGCCGGGACCGTAGAGGTGGAGGAAGTCGCGGTTGGGGATGTCCCCCTCGAGCAGGCGCTCGGGGAACACCAGCATGAACCCCTCTTCCATCGGCGGCCCGGGGGCCCGGAACACGCCCCGGGCGGGCAGCGCCACCACCAGGCCGACGATCAGGGCCGGCAGCACCCAGGGATGCGCCGACCACCAGGCCCGCAGGCCGCCCCCGGTCCGGCGGCCGGCCTCGGGCGCGCCGGGCGTGCCGGCGCCTGCGGGCGGCCCGGCGTCGTCCTCGGCGCGTGCCTCGGCGGTCGGCGCATCGGTCATCGCGGCGGCGCCTGGGGGGCGGCGCCGGCCGTGATGGCGGAGACGGCGGGGACGGCGGGGACGGCGGCGGTGACGTCCGCCGGCAGGCCGACCGGGCGCCAGCCGGCGAACAGGCGGTGATGGCGGTTCTTCAGCGCCAGCGCGGGGCGCTCGACCAGCACGTAGGACACCGCGGCGACCGCGATGCTGCCGGCGAGGGTGACCGCCAGCGCGGCCGGGAACGACCCCGTGAAGATCGGCAGGTCTCTCACGCCGCGGTAGATGTCGGTGACCCCCTCGTGCCACAGGTAGATGCCGTACGACAGCACTCCCAGCGTCACCATCGGCCGGCTCGCCAGCCAGCGCAGCGACCGGGGCAGCGTCGCACCTGCGAGGGCGACCGGCAAGACGAGCAGGAACCCGGTGCCCGCGTAGAGCAGCTCCTTGGCCACGGCCTGCCCCGGTTCGGTGGCGCCGACCCGGAAGCCGAGGTCGAGCCGGGTGGACACGGCCCAGAAGCAGGCCGCGGCCCCGGCCCAGCACAGCAGGGGATGCCGGCGGAGCCACTCCAGGGCCCGCAGGGGGGCCTCGCGGTGGCGCGACCACTCCAGCACCACCGCGAGGGCCATGCCCGGGACGAACAGGTGGAAGTTGGCGGGGAGCCAGTGGACCCGGGGATCGACGTGGCCGGTGGTGACGTCGTCGCCCTCGAAGCTGTGCACCCACCCCCGGAAGGCGAGCGCAGCGGCGGCCGCGGCCGCCAGGACCGCCAGCTCGGCGAGCAGGGCCCGTCGCGGCGCCAGCCGGCGGGCGAGCGCCGCGGCGCCGAGTGCCCACAGGGGCAGGAGCAGGTAGAAGGCGATCTCGTTGGTCAGCGTCCACGCCTGCTGGAGGCCGCCGAGGGCGGTCTCCGCCGAGTAGCTCTGCAGCAG
>DASSGC010000471.1:0-13013 GCA_035693765.1 Acidimicrobiales bacterium | reverse complement strand
ACGACCTGCGGGCCGTCGAGTCGGAGGTGCTCGGCAAGCGGTCGGGCCTGAGCGGGCTGCGCAAGCGGCTGGGCGGGCTCGACGGCGAGGGCCGCCGCACGGTGGGCAAGGTGCTGCACGCCGCCACCGAGGCGCTGGCCGACGCCGTGACCGAGCGCCGGGCGGTGCTGGCGGCGGCCGAGCGGGCCGAGCAGCTATTGGCCGAGCGGCTCGACCTGACCGAGGTGCTGCCCGGCCCGTCCGCGGGCCACCTGCACCTCGTCACCCAGGCGATCGAGCACCTGGAGGACGTCTTCGTCGGCATGGGCTTCACGGTGGCCGAGGGGCCCGAGGTCGAGACCGACTGGCACAACTTCGGCGCCCTGAACTTCCCGGCCGGGCACCCGGCCCGCGACATGTACGACACCCTGTACGTGCGCTACGGCGAGCCGGGCTCGACGCTGCTGCGCACCCACACGTCGCCGGTGCAGGTGCGCGTCATGACCGGCACGCCGCCGCCGTACTACACGGTGATGCCCGGGCGCGTGTTCCGTTCCGATACGGCCGACGCCACCCACATGCCGGTGTTCCACCAGATCGAGGGCCTGGTCGTCGACCGCGACATCACCTTCGCCGACCTGGCCGGCACCATCGACGCCTTCACCAAGGCCTACTTCGGCGGCGACTTCACGTCGCGCCTGCGGCCGTCGTACTTCCCGTTCACCGAGCCGTCGGCCGAGTTCGACATCCACCGGCCCGACGGGACGTGGCTCGAGCTGGGCGGCTGCGGCATGGTGCACCCGAACGTGCTGCGGAACTGCGGCCTCGACCCCGACGAGTGGCAGGGCTTCGCCTTCGGCTTCGGCATCGACCGCCTGGCCGCCGCCCGCCACGGGGTCGACGACCTGCGGGACCTCTTCACCAACGACATCCGGTTCCTGACCCAGTTCTAGGGTCGGCCGGCCGTACCACCGAGGGCATAGATGAAGGTCCTGCTGTCCTGGCTTCGAGACTTCGCCCCGATCGAGGGCGACCCGGTCGTGCTCGGCGAGCACCTGAGCGACCTCGGCCTGGCCGTCGAGGAGCTCGACGTCCTGGGCGAGGGTCTCGACGGCATCGTGGTGGCCCGGGTGCTCGCCACCCGGCCGCACCCCGCGGCCGACCGCATCCACCTCGTTGACGTCGACGCCGGCGACGGCCAGGCGCTCCAGATCGCCTGCGGCGCGTTCAACATGGCGCCGGGCGACCTGGTGCCGCTGGCGACGGTCGGCACGATCATGCCCGGGGGCATGGAGATCGGCCGGCGCAAGATGCGGGGCGAGTGGTCGAACGGCATGCTGTGCTCGGCCCGCGAGCTCGGGTTGGGGTCCGATCACGCCGGCATCCACATCCTGCCGCCGAACCTGCCGGTGGGGGTCGGCTTCGCCGAGGCGATGGGCATCGAGCGCGACGTCCTCTACGACCTCGAGGTCAACCCCAACCGGCCCGACGCCATGTCGGTGGCGGGCGTCGCCCGCGACCTCGCGGCCCGCCTGGGCGTGCCGTTCGCGCTGCCCGACCCGGTGGTCGCCGAGGTGCCGGGCGACCGCCTGCGGGGTGTGCGCATCGACGTGGCCGCGCCCGACGGCTGCGGCCGGTTCACCGCCCGCGTGATCTCGGGCGTGTCGATCGGGCCGTCCGACCCGCTGGTGGCGCGCCGCCTCACCCTGCTGGGCATGCGCCCCATCAACTCGCTGGTCGACGCGTCCAACTACGTGATGCTGGAGCTGGGCCAGCCCAGCCATCCCTACGACCTGGCCAAGGTCCGGGGCGGGGGCCTGGGCGTGCGCTGGGCCCGGCCGGGCGAGGCGCTGGTCACGCTCGACGACGTGGAGCGGACCCTCACCGGCGACGACCTGCTGATCACCGACGGGGACGACCGGCCGATCGGCATCGCGGGGGTCATGGGCGGGGCCGACACCGAGATCGACGACACGACCACCGACGTGCTGGTGGAGATGGCGTGGTTCCGGCCCCTGTCCATCGCCACGACCTCGCGGCGGCTGCGGTTGCGCTCGGAGGCCTCGGCCCGGTTCGAGAAGGGCGCCGACCCCGAGATCATCGACCTGGCGCACCGCCGCTTCGCCGAGCTGGTGGCGCCGGGCGGCGCCCGCCTGGAGTCCGGGACGATCGACGTGCGCGGCGAGCTGCCCGACCGCCGGCCGGTGACGGTGCGGACGGAGCGGCTCAACCGGCTGCTCGGCACCGACGTCGACGCGGAGAAGATGACCGACCTGCTGGCACCCATCGGCTTCGTGGCGGAGCCCGCCGGCGACGACCTGCTGGTGTCGATCCCGCCGTGGCGCTACGACTCCTCGACCGAGATCGACGTGGTCGAGGAGGTGGCCCGCATGTACGGGTACGCCAACATCGGCACGCGGCTCACCCGGGCGCCGCACGCCGGTGGGCTCACCGAGCGGCAGGTCGAGCGCCGGCGGCTGCGGGCGCTGCTGGTCGGCCGGGGGCTGTCCGAGGCGTTGCCGCTGCCGTTCCTCGCCCCCGGCGACCTCGAGCGGTGCGGCCTGCCGGGCGACGGCATCGAGATCGCCAACCCGCTCGTGGCAGAGGAGTCGGTGCTGCGCACCTCGCTGCTGCCCGGACTGGTGAAGGCGCTGGCCACGAACGCCGCCCGGCGCAACACCGGCGTGGGCCTGTGGGAGGTCGGGCACGTGTTCCGCCGGCCGCCGGCGGGCGCCGAGGGTCCGCTGCCCGACGAGCGCGAGGTGCTCGGTGTGGCGCTGGGGGGCCGCGACGCCGCCGCCGCGGTGCACGAGTGGCGCGCGGTGGACGAGGTGCTGTCCCTGCCCGGGGTGCGGATCGTCAACGGCACGGTCCCGGGCCTGCACCCGACGCGGGCGGCCCGCCTGCTGGGGCCCGGCGGCGAGGCGGTGGGCGCGGTGGGCGAGGTCGACCCCGAGGTGCTGGCGGCCCACGGCATCGGCGAGCGGGTCGGCTGGCTGGAGGTCGACCTCGACGCGGCCGCCGGCCTGCCCCGCGACCCCCACGTCTACCGGCCGGTGAGCGTGTACCCGTCGAGCGACGTCGACCTGGCGTTCGAGGTCGACGACGCGGTGCCGGCCGCGGACGTCGAGGCGACGCTGCGGCAGGCGGCGGGCGATCTGCTGGCCTCGCTGCGGCTGTTCGACGTCTACCGGGGCATGGGCATCCCCGAGGGGCGGCGCAGCCTGGCGTACACGCTGCGGCTCGACGCGCCCGACCACACGCTCACCGACGACGAGGTGGCGGGCGTGCGCCGGCGCTGCATCGACGCGGTCGAGGGGGCGTTGCCGGCGACGCTGCGGGGCTGACCCGGAGTCAGGCGCCGGCCCGGGTGCGATGTGGCACGATGGGCCGCTGATGGTGCTGGGAGGAGGGCCGGGTCACCCCGGCGGTGCCACGGTCGAGGACGTGCCCCGGGTGGATGACCCACCCGCGCCCGCCAGGCCCGCCGCGCCCGCCGGGCCCGCCGGGCCACGGCTGGCGCACGAGCCGGCGCTCGACGGCCTGCGGGGCCTGGCCGTGGCCGCGGTGGTGGCGTTCCACCTGGGCCACCTGACCGGCGGCTTCCTGGGCGTCGACCTGTTCTTCGTGCTGTCGGGCTACCTCATCACGTCGCTGCTGCTGGTCGAGCACGGCGGCGGGGGGCGGATCGATCTCGGGCGGTTCTGGTCGCGGCGGGCCCGGCGGCTGTTGCCCGCCCTGTTCCTGCTGCTCGTGGGCGTGGCGGTGCTGATCTTCCGGTTCACGCCGGCCGGGGAGCGGCCCGGCCTGCGGGGCGACGCGCTGTCGACGCTCGGCTACGTCGCCAACTGGCACGCGCTGTTCGACAAGCTCGGCTACTGGGACATGTTCGCCCAGCCGTCCCCGCTCGACCACATGTGGAGCCTGGCGATCGAGGAGCAGTTCTACCTGGTGTGGCCGCTGGTGGTCGTCGGCCTGCTGGCGCTCGCCCGCCGCCGGTCACGCCCAGGCACGCGTTCGGGGCTGGGGGCACGGACGGTGGCGGGGGTGGCCCTGGCGGGGGCGGCGGCCTCGTTCGTGGTGCTGGCCGTCACGTTCGTCCCCGACGACACCAACCGTGCCTACTTCGCCACCGACTCCCGCGTCGGCCCGACCCTGCTGGGGGCGGCGCTGGCGGCGGTGACGGTGAGCCGCCGGCGGCGGGGCGCGGGCACGGCCGGCGCCGTGGGCGACGGCGTGCCGCCCGTGACGGGGGGCCGGGGCCCGACCCGTACGACGCCCGCCCGGCTGGCCGCCGGCACCGCCGCCCTGGTCGCCCTGGTCGTCGGCTTCGTGGTCGTCGACGGGACCGCGAGCGCCTACTACCGGGGCGGGCTGGTGGCGTTCGCGCTCGCCGCGGTCGTGCTGATCCACCTCGTGACCGGTGGCCGGGGCGGGGTCCTGGCCCGGCTGCTGGCGTGGCGGCCGCTGGCCGCGCTCGGCGTCATCAGCTACGGGGTCTACCTGTGGCACTGGCCGGCCATCGTGTACCTGGTGCCCGCGCGGGCCCGGATCGACGGCTGGGCGCTCGACGCCCTGCGGGTCGCCGTCACGCTGGCCTGCGCCGTCGTGTCGTACCTGGCGGTGGAGCGCCCGATCCGCCGGGGCGCGCTGCGCGGGCGGCCGGTGCGGCTCGCGCTGGTGGGCTCGGTGGCGGTCACGGCGGTGGCGGTGGTCGCGGGGACGGCCGGGACGTCCCGCCCGCCGACGGTGACGGTGGCGGGGGTGAGCTCGGAGGTCCCGCAGGCGGCCGGGGCGCTGGCCGAGCGCGAGGGCGACGCGGGCAACCCGTACCGCTACTACCCGGCCGCGATCCCGGAGGGTGCCCCCCGCATCCTGCTGGTGGGCGACAGCGGCCCGATGTTCCTGGTCCCGGCTCTGGCGGCCGAGGCGCAGCGGGCGGGGGCCGTGGTGGCGAGCGACTCGCAGTTCGGCTGCACGCCGCTCGCGCCGGAGGGCGTGGCGCGATGGGGCGACCGCATCGTCGAGACCGAGCCGTGCCACGACCAGCGCCGCGCGGGCTGGGCCGACCTCGTCGAGCAGTTCGATCCGGACGTGGTCGTCTACTACCTGGCGGCCATCTCCGGCCTGACCGACGTGAAGCTCGACGGCGACTGGGTGGGCGACTGCGATGCGGCGTACGACGGCTACCTGGTCGAGGCGCTGGAGGGCGACCTCGACGTGCTGACCGGCACGGGGGCGCAGGTGCTGCTGGCCACCAGCCCGCTCGCCCCGATCGCCGGCATCAACGCGACCGGACCGGACGCCGTCGTGTGCCGGGCCGACACCTACCGGGTGATCGCGGGCGACCGGTCGGACACGGCGGTGATCGACATGGCCGGGGTGGTGGCGGCCGGCGCGGGCGAGGACCACATCGGCATGTTCGGCGACCCGGTGCACCTGTCGCCCGAGGGGGCGGCGTACGTGGCCGCCTGGATGGTGCCGGAGGCGCTGACCGCGCTGTCGTCGTAAGGCCTATCTCGCTTTGCATGAATATGCAGCCGAGCGTATGATCGCTCGGTGACATCCGTCGGCATCATCGGCGCATCCGGCTACGTCGGCGCAGAGCTCCTGCGGTTGGCCGCGGGCCATCCCCGCCTCGACGTGCGGCTCGCAACCGGCGACAGCCAGGCCGGCACCCAGGTCGGCGAGTTGTACCCGAGCCTGGCGGCGGGCTACCCCGGCCTGGCGTTCGAGAAGCTCGACGCCGACCGGTGCGACGGCCTCGACCTCGTGTTCCTCGGCCTGCCGCACGGCGCGTCCCAGGAGGTGGTGCCGCTCCTCGACGGGCGGGTGGGGGCGATCGTCGACCTCGGCGCCGACTTCCGGCTGCAGGACGCGTCCCTCTACCCGGTCTGGTACGGCGAGGAGCACGCCCACCCCGAACTGCTCCCCGGCTTCGTGTACGGCCTGCCCGAGCTGTTCCGCGACCAGGTCACGGGGGCCACCCGGGTGGCCGCCCCGGGCTGCTACGTCACGACCGCGGTGCTGGCCCTGGCCCCGCTCCTGCGGGCCCGCCTCGTGGAGCCGAGCGGCATCGTCGTCGACGCGGCAAGCGGGGCGTCGGGCGCCGGCCGGCCGCCGAAGCCGAACACCACCTTCTGCGCCGTCGACGAGGACTTCACCGCCTACGGCCTGCTCCACCACCGGCACACACCCGAGATCGAGCAGGCCCTCACCCGGGTGGCGGCGGACGACGTGCAGGTGCTGTTCACCCCGCACATGGCCCCGATGAGCCGGGGCATCCTCGCCACCTGCTACGCCCGGCCCGCCGCTCCCGGCCTCAGCACCGACGACGTGCTCGGCGCCGTGCGCGAGGCCTGGCGCGGCGAGCCGTTCATGGTCGTCACCGACGGCTCGCCGTCGACCAAGGCCACGCTCGGCTCGAACGCGGTCCACGTCACCGCCATGGCCGACGCCCGGACCGGCTGGATCGTCGCCATCGCCGCCCTCGACAACCTGGTCAAGGGGGCGTCCGGCCAGGCCGTCCAGTGCGCCAACCTGGTGCTCGGCCTGCCCGAGACCGCGGGCCTGAGCGCGGTCGGGACCTACCCGTGAGCGAGCGGAGCGAGCGAGCCATGGGCGGAGTGCGTTGCCCGGCCCGGAGGGTGAACAGATGAGCGTCGTCGCCCCCGCCGGCTTCGTCGCCGCGGGCGTCGCGTGCGGCATCAAGGCCTCCGGCGACGCCGACCTCTCGCTGGTCGCCACCGCCGACGGGGCGCCCGTGGCCACCGCCGGCGTGTTCACCCAGAACCTGGTGGTGGCCGCGCCGGTGGTCGTGAGCCGCCGCCACCTGGCCGCCACCGGCGGGCGGGCGGCGGCGGTGATCCTCAGCAGCGGCAACGCCAACGCGGCCACCGGGGCGCGGGGCGAGGCCGACGCCGAGCGGATGTGCGCGCGGACCGCCGCCGAGATCGGGTGCGCCGCCGACGAGGTGCTGGTGTGCGCGACCGGCCTCATCGGCTACGACCTGCCGATGGACGCGATCGACCGCGGCGTCCCGACCCTGGCCGCCGCCCGGGGGAGCGATCCGGGGCACGGCATCGCCGCCGCCGAGGCCATCATGACCACCGACACCCGCCGCAAGGAGGCGGTGGTGCGGGGCGACGGCTTCGTGGTCGGCGGCATGGCCAAGGGCGCCGCCATGCTGGCGCCCAACATGGCCACCATGCTGGCCGTGCTCACCACCGACGCCGCCGTCGAACCCGACGTGCTCACCGACGTGCTGCGCGCCGGGGTGGCCGACAGCTTCAACGCCATGACCATCGACGGCTGCACGTCGACCAACGACACGGTGCTGCTGCTGGCCAGCGGCCGCGCCGGCGCACCGGATCCCGACGCCTTCGCCGCCGCGGTCGCCGCGGCGTGCCTCGACCTCGCCCAGCAGATGGTGGGCGACGCCGAGGGCCACACCAAGGTCGTGCGGGTGCGCGTCAGCGGGGCGGCGTCAGACGCCGACGCCCGGCAGGCGGCCCGCAAGGTGGCCGAGAGCCAGCTCGTCAAGTGCTCCTGGTTCGGTGGCGACCCCTACTGGGGCCGGGTGGCGAGCGACCTCGGCACCGCGGGCGTGAAGCTCGACCCGGCGGCCCTCAGCATCGCCTACGGCGGGACCGTCGTGAGCCGGGGCTGCGAGGCGGTCGCCCACGACGCGGCCGCGGTCGCCGAGCACATGGCGGGGGAGCACCTGGACCTCCACTGCGACCTCGGCGTGGGCGACGGTGCCGCCCGCGTCCTCACCAACGACCTCACCTACGGCTACATCGACGAGAACAAGGGGACGTCGTGACCGCCCCGGTCACGTCCCCGGACGAGGCCGCGGCCGCCCAGCGCGCCGCGGTGCTGCTCGAGGCCCTGCCGTACATCCAGCGGTTCCGGGGCGCGGTCGTCGTGGTCAAGTACGGCGGCAACGCCATGGTCGACGAGACGCTCGCCCGGGGCGTGGCCGACGACGTCGTGCTGCTGCGGGCCGTCGGGCTGCGGCCCGTGGTCGTCCACGGCGGCGGCCCCCAGATCAGCGCCCTCATGGCCCGCCTGGGCAAGGAGCCAGAGTTCCGCGACGGGCTGCGGGTCACCGACGCCGAGACCGTCGACATCGCCCGCATGGTGCTGGTGGGCAAGGTCAACCGCGACATCGTGTCGGCCATCAACGTCCACGGCCCCCTCGCCGTGGGCCTCTCCGGCGAGGACGCCGGGTTGATCCTGGCCGGCGCCCGCAACCCCTCGCTCGGCTACGTGGGCGACGTGGTGGCGGTCAACCCCACCATCCTCCACCGGCTGCTGGCCGAGGAGCTGATCCCGGTGGTGTCGACCATCGGCTCCGACCCGTCGGGGCAGGCCTACAACATCAACGCCGACACCGTGGCCGGCGCGCTGGCCGAGGCGCTCGATGCCGACAAGGCCGTGTTCCTCACCGACGTGCCCGGCCTGCTGGCCGACGTCGACGACCCCGAGAGCCTCGTCAGCGCCACCACCGCGCCGCAGCTCCAGGCCATGATCGACGACGGGCGGCTGACCGGCGGGATGATCCCCAAGGTGGCCGCGGCGCTGCACGCCGTGCAGCACGGCGTCGGCTCGGCCCACCTGCTCGACGGTCGGGTGCCCCACGTCATCCTGCTCGAGCTGTTCAGCGACGCCGGCATCGGCACCATGATCACCGCCGCGGCCGAGGCGACGTGACCCCGACCCGCCCCCTCCGAGGAGAGACGCCATGACGTCGACGCCGACCACCAGCGCGCCGGCCCCGCTCATGCCGACCTACCCCCCGCCGCCGGTCACCTTCGTGCGCGGCGAGGGCTCCTACCTCTACGACGACGCCGGCCGCCGCTACCTCGACGGCCTGTCGGGCCTGGCCGTCACCTCGCTCGGCCACGCCCACCCGGCCGTGGCGGCGGCGCTGGCCGACCAGGCGCGGACCCTGCTGCACGTGTCCAACCTGTTCGGCTCGGTGCCCGGGCCGGAGGTGGCCCGCACGCTCGACCGCCTGATCGGCGACGGCACCGCCGCCGGCGGGCAGGTGTTCTTCTGCAACTCGGGCGCCGAGGCCAACGAGTGCGCCATCAAGCTGGCCCGCCGCTTCGGCGGCCGGGGCCGCCACGTGGTCGTGTCGGCCTACGGCAGCTTCCACGGCCGGACGCTCGCCACCCTGCACGCCACCGGCCAGCCCGCCAAGCACGAGACGTTCCAGCCGCTGCCCGAGGGCTTCCGCCACGTGGCCTGGGACGACCTCGACGCGCTGGCCGCCGCCCTCGACCCGACGGTGGCCGCGGTGCTGCTGGAGCCCGTCCAGGGCGAGGGCGGCGTCAACCCGGCCACCGCGGCCTACTTCCGCGGCGTGCGCGAGCTGTGCGACGAGCGGGGCATCCTGTTCATGGTCGACGAGGTGCAGACCGGCCTGGGGCGCACGGGCCGGTGGTTCGGCTTCCAGCACTTCGGCGTGCTGCCCGACGTGGTGACCATGGCCAAGGCGCTCGGCAACGGCGTGCCCATCGGGGCGTGCTGGGCCCGGGCGGCCGTGTCGGGGGTGTTCGAGCCCGGCGACCACGCCACCACCTTCGGGGGCCAGCCGCTGGCGACCGCCGCCGCCCGGGCCGTGCTGGCCACGATGGAGGCCGAGGACGTGCCCGCCCGCGCCGCGCGGGCCGGTGCCCGGCTGACCGCGGGCCTGGCCGCCCTCCCGGGCGTGGCCTCGGTGCGCGGCCTCGGGCTGCTGCTGGGCGTGGAGCTCGACGGGCGCGACGCCCGCGAGGTCAACGCCGCGCTGCTGGCGGCCGGCCTGGTGGCCAACGCGGTCACGCCCACGGCGCTGCGGCTGGCCCCGTCGCTGCTCATCGGCGACGGCGAGATCGACGAGATCGTGGCCCTGGTGGGGGCGGTGCTGTGACCGTCCGCCACGTGCTGGAGGTCGACGACCTGACCCCGGCCGAGCTGGCCGCGGTGCTCGACCGGGCCACCGTGCCCCCCGGGTCGGAGCGCCCGCTCGCGGGCCGGTCGGTCGGGCTCTACTTCGAGAAGCCGTCGCTGCGGACCCGCCACTCGTGCGAGGTGGCGGTGGTCCAGCTCGGCGGCCACCCGCTGACGTTCCGCCGGGAGGAGGTGGGCAGCGGCGAGCGCGAGCCGATCGCGGACATCGCCCGCGTGCTCTCCGGTTACCACGCCGTGCTCGGCGGCCGGGTCTACGACCACGGGCTGCTGGAGGAGCTGGCCGGCGCCGCCGCGGTGCCGGTGGTCAACCTGCTGTCCGACCGGGGGCACCCCTGCCAGGCTCTCGCCGACCTGCTGACCATGCGCCAGTGCCTGGGCGAGCTGGCCGGCGCGACCGTGGCCTGGATCGGCGACTTCAACAACGTGGCCCGCTCCCTGGCGCTCGGGGCGACGATGGCGGGCATGAAGGTGCGGCTGGCCTGCCCGCCCGGCTTCGGGCCGGGGGCCGACGACCTCGACCGCCTGCGGGGGCTGGGCGGCGAGCCGGTCGTCACCGCCCGGGCGGAGGAGGCGGCCGCCGGCGCCGACGCCGTCCACACCGACGTGTGGGCGTCGATGGGCCAGGAGGCCGAGGCCGAGGCCCGGGCCCGGGCGTTCGAGGGGTTCCAGGTCGACGACCGGGTCATGGCCACGGCCGCCCCGGGGGCCGTGTTCATGCACTGCCTGCCCGCCCACCGGGGCGAGGAGGTGGCCGCCACGGTCGTCGACGGCGCCCAGAGCCGGGTGTTCGCCCAGGCCCACAACCGGCTGCACAGCTTCCGGGGCCTGCTCGCCTGGCTGCTCGACCAGCCCGCGGGGGACGGCGCATGACCGAGGCCACCGAGATCAACAACCTGCGGACGCTGGCCAAGACGCAGCGCCAGCACCGGGTCATCCGGCTGCTGTCCGACCACGCCGTCACCAGCCAGGGCCAGCTCGTCGACCTGCTGGCCGCCGAGGGCGTGGCCGCCACCCAGGCCACCGTGTCGCGCGACCTCGAGGACCTCGGCGCCATCAAGGTGCGGGTCGGCGGCGGCGAGACCGTGTACGCCATCCCCGAGCTGCCCACCGAGCAGCGGGCCCCCGAGGACCATCTGCGCCGCGTGTTCAGCGAGTGGGTGGTGGAGGTGGCGCACTCGCTCAACCTCGTCGTCCTGCGTACCCCACCGGGCTCGGCGCACGTGGTCGGCTCGGCGCTCGACCGGTCGGGCCTGCCCGGCGTGCTCGGCACCGTGGCGGGCGACGACACCCTCATCGTGGTGGTCGCCGAGTCGGTCGGCGGCGCCGAGATGGCCGGTCGCCTGGCCGAGCTGGCCGGCCTGTAACCCCCTCACCCCCTACAGCGACAAGGAAGCGAATCGTCATGGCGAAGCGAGTGGTGCTTGCCTACAGCGGCGGCCTCGACACGTCGGTGGCCGTCCGGTGGATGGTCGACAACCTGGGCGTCGAGGTGATCGCCCTGGCGGTCGACGTCGGCCAGTCGAGCGACGACTGGGACGTGGTCCGCGAGCGGGCGCTCGGCGCCGGCGCAATCGAGGCCATCGTGGTCGACGCCCGCGAGGAGTTCGCCCGCGAGTACTGCGTGCCGGTCCTCAAGGCCAACGCCCTGTACGAGGGCCGTTACCCGCTGGTGTCGGCCCTGTCGCGGCCGGTCATCGTCAAGCACCTGGTGGCCGCGGCCCGCGAGCACGCCGCCGACGCGGTGGCGCACGGCTGCACCGGCAAGGGCAACGACCAGGTGCGGTTCGAGGTGTCGACCCGGGCGCTGGCGCCCGACCTCGATGTGGTCGCCCCGGTGCGGTCCTGGGGGATGACCCGCGAGCAGTGCATCCTCTACGCCTACGACCACGACATCCCGATCACGGCGACGAAGGAGAAGCTCTACTCCATCGACGACAACCTGTGGGGCCGGGCCATCGAGTGCGGCGAGATGGAGGACCCGTGGGCGGTGCCCCCGCCGGGGGTGTGGCTGCTCACCAAGCCGACGGCCACCGAGCCCGTCGACGTGGTGGTGGGCTTCGAGGAGGGTGTGCCGGTGGCCCTCGACGGCGAGCGCCTGGGCATCTCGGAGATGGTGGCCCGGCTCAACACCACGGTGGGCTCCTACGGCTGGGGCCGCATCGACATGGTCGAGAACCGGCGGGTCGGCATCAAGAGCCGGGAGACCTACGAGTGCCCGGCGAGCCTGGCCCTGATGATGGCGCACGCCGACCTGGAGTCGATCTGCCTGGAGCGCGACCTCCAGCGGGAGAAGAGCCGGCTCGAGCCCCGCTACGCGGAGCTGGTCTACGACGGCCTGTGGTTCAGCCCGCTGAAGCAGGCGATCGACGCGTTCGTCGACGAGAGCCAGCGGTTCGTGACGGGCGAGGTGCGGTTGCGGCTGGCGCCCGGGTCGTGCCAGGTGACCGGCCGCCGCAGCCCGCACAGCCTGTACGACTACGGGCTGGCCACCTACGACGCGGCCGACCGGTTCCGCCACGAGGACAGCGAGGGCTTCGTCCGCCTGTGGGGCCTCGGCATCCAGACGTGGGCGTCGGTCCAGGGCACGGGGACGCCGTGACCGCTCGTCCCGCCGGGCGCCCCGTGCGGGGTGCCCGGTGAGCACGCTGTGGCACGGCCGCTTCGCCGGCGGCCCGGCCGACGAGATGCTCGCCTTCACGGTCAGCCTCGACTTCGACCGGCGGCTGGCCGGCGACGACCTGGCCGGCAGCCGGGCGCACGTCCGCGGGCTGGCACGCGCCGGCCTGCTCACCAGCGAGGAGAGCGGGCTGGTCCTCGCCGCGCTCGACCGGGTCGAGGAGGAGCTGACCTCCGGCGCCTTCACGTTCGAGCGGGGCGACGAGGACATCCACACGGCCATCGAGCGCCGGGTCACGGCGCTGGCCGGGCCGGCCGGCGCCAAGCTCCACACCGGCCGCAGCCGCAACGACCAGATCGCCACCGACCTGCGGTTGTGGGCCCGGCGCGAGCTGGGCGAGATCGCCCGGCGGGTCGTGGCGCTGCAGCGCACCCTGCTGGAGCGGGCGCGCGACGCC
>DASSGC010000470.1:0-11248 GCA_035693765.1 Acidimicrobiales bacterium | reverse complement strand
GGTACCGAGACCACGGCGCGCCCGACCACGACGGCGACGGCGACCACGGACAGCACCGCCGCGCCGGGCACGACCGCGCCCCCGGAGACACCGACGACCGCCGGCGGCGACCTTCCCGGCGACGTCCCCGGCGAGGTCCCCGGCGTCGCCGCTCGCACCGGGGGCAGCTCGGGCGAGGTGGCGGTCGAGTGGAACCCGGCCGACGGCGCCACCGGCTACCGCGTGCTCCGCGCCGGCGCCCCCGCCGGCCCGTTCGAGGTCGCGGCCGACTTCGACGTCACGACCGGGAGCGTCACCGCGGCGGACGGGGTGGTCAACATCTGGTCTGCCCAGCACTCCTACGTCCCGGACCGCGGGGAGCCGCTCGCCGGGCCCGACACGTCGCCGTGGTTCGAGTACGTCGACGTCGGCACCGGGGAGCGCTGCTACCAGGTGCTCGCCCACAACGCCGCCGGCGCCGGGCCGGCCTCGGGCGTGGTCTGCGGATCGCCTCCGTGAGCGGCCGGACCGCCGGGGGCCGGGGCTGCGCCGTCAGCCGGGCACCTTGGCCGCCAGCACCTCTGCGGGGAGGATCTCCGGGGCGGCGGCCAGCAGCCGCTCCGCGTTCGCCATGAGGGCGGCCGCGATGGGCCCGTCCAGGTGGGCCTGGCGATCGGCCTCGGACGGGAAGGCGTCGACGATCCAGAAGGTGGTCGGATCGGTCCGGAACGCGAACCAGACGACGGTCCCCGCCTCGTCGTTGGCGAGGTCGACGGCCCCGGCGAGGAACTCGCCGAGCTCACCGGCCGTCTCGGCCTTGGCCACCAGCTTCACGACGAGCGAGACGGTCAGTGCCGGTGTGGATGCCATCGGGACTCCTCCGATCCGCGGCGCCGCCCCCTGCGGCCCCGCCTCCACACGGTAGGGACGCGGACCTGACGTGGGAAAGGGGTCACCTCCGGCGCCGGGCGGGACGACAGGTCCGGCGACGGGAACGGCGCGGCCGGCGGGCCGCGTGGCCGGCCATCCCCGGTAGGGACGCGGGAGAGCCGAGCGAGGAGCCGCTCGCGTGCCCGGCGGGCCGGTGCCGCCGGAACTCGTGTGACATGGGCGTTCGGCCTCCGTACCGTGCCCAGGATGACGACGACGACGCCGGGGACCGGCTCCCCGTTCTCGGCCCGCGTCGCCGGGTTCCTCGGCGCCGAGGCGCTCAGCGCCGTCGGGTCGTGGGCGACGATCGTGGCCATCTGGGGCTACGCGGCCTACGAGTACGACGCCTCGCCGGGCGACGTGTCGCTGTTCGGCGTGGCCTTCGCGCTGCCGGGTGTGCTGCTCGGCCCCGTGACCGGCACGGTCATCGACCGGCTCGGGCCCAAGCCGACGCTCGCCGTGGCCAAGGTCATCGGCGTGGTGGCGTCGCTCGCCCTGCTGGCGGCCGACGACTTCCGCACGCTCGCGCTCCTGAGCGCGCTGCACGGCGTGTCGATGGCGCTGTCGCACCCCGCCCTGCAGTCGATGCCGCCGCGGCTGGTCGACGAGCGCCATCTCGCCCGCACCAACGCGCTGGTGTCGCTCACCGACGAGATGGCGATCGTGCTCGGCCCGGTGGCGGCCGGGGTGGGCATCGCCGCGTTCGGCTTCCGGGGCGCGTTCGTGTTCGACGCCGCCACCTACGGCCTCGGGCTCGTCATCCTGCCGCTCGTCCACCTGCGGGCCGTCGCCCTGGCGGAGGGCGAGGACGAGGGACCGCCCGTGCGGTTCCGGGACGCGCTCGACGGCTGGCGGCTCATCGCCCGGGGCCGGCTGCTCCGGCGCACGGTCACGTGCACCTTCGCCGTGCACCTGCTGTACGGCCTCGCCCTGCTGGCCGAGCCGCTGTACGTGCGCGACGTGCTGGGCCGGTCCGAGCAGGTGTTCGCCGCGCTCCAGACCGCGTTCGGCATCTGCCTGGTGCTCGGCGGCCTGGCCGCCGCCCGGCTCGGCGAGCGGCTGGCGTCGTTCGGCTGGGTGGCGCTCGGCGTCGGCGTGTCCGGGCTGACGGCGATCGTCTACCTCGGGACGCCGTGGGTGGTGGTGGCGTTCCTCGGCGTGGCGCTGTGGGGCGTCGCCACGTCGGTGATCTCCGGCCCGTCCCGGACGGTGCTCCAGCGGTCGAGTCCCGAGCGGGCCCACGGCCGGGTGCTGTCGGCCGACTTCGTGGCCGCCAACGGCGCCGAGCTGCTGGGCGTCGCGGTCGCGGGCGTGCTCGTCGGCGCGTTCGGCGTGCCGTGGTCGATCCTGGCCGTCGGCCTGTCGGTCACGGCCGCGGCCGCCTGGCTGGGCCTGGCCGACCGCCGCGACCGGGCCGGCGCGCCGGGCACGGCCACCCTGACGCCCCTGGTCGAGCCCGAGGCGCTGGCGGCGGAATCCGCCTGAACCGTGGTTCCGGTGACGGATCTGGTTGGCTGCCAACCAGATCCGTCACCGAAACGCGGTCAGACCGGTCAGACCACGAAGGGCGGGTACGCGACGTCGAGCCCGGCGACCGCCGCACCGAACCGGGGGCGGTGCTGGTGCGAGAAGAGCAGGTGCTGGCGGGCCGCCTCGACGTCGCACAGCGCCCGCAGCAGCGGGCTCCCGGCGTAGGCCGCCGCCCCGCCGCCGAGCAGGTGCGCCGCCGATGTCACGGCCACCGCCACGTCACAGGCGTGGAGGGCGGCGAGCATGGTCCGGGCCTGGAGCGACCGGCTCACCCGGTCGCCCCGCTCGGCCACCGCGCTGACCTCGTCGACCGCCTCGCGCAGGCCCGCCCGCGCCCCGCGCAGCCGCACGTCGGCCACGGCCAGCTCGTCCATCGAGATCGGGTCGTCGGCGAGCTGCCCCCGCCGCGCGTCGCGGCCCTCCCGCGCCTGGCGTGAGATCTCGTCGACCGCTCCGCGGGCGATGCCGAGCGGCACCGCGCTCAGCAGCGGGATGAGCGCCGTGTACAGGGGCATCCGCCACAGGGTCCCCTCCGGCCAGGGGCGGTCGGAGAAGCGGCAGCTCTGCGCCAGGTCGACCTCGACGTCGCTCGCCGACACGTGGTGGCTGCCGGTCCCCCGGAGCCCTGCCGCCTCCCAGGTGTGCGCCACGGTGAGGTCCGCCATCGGCACGAAGGCCACCCGCGGGATCGACTCGGCGCCGTCGCCGTCCGCCACCGCGCCCAGGCCGATCCACGTGCTGTGCAGGCAGTTGCTGGCGAAGGGCCACCGCCCGGTCAGGCGGCGATGCCGGCCCTCGCCCGCGAGCGTGCCGCACGGGGCGAACATCGTGGCGTTGCCCTGGTCGGGGTCGGCGAACACCACCTGCGCCCCGGCTTCGGGCAGGTAGCCGGCGAAGATGTTGCTGCCGAACCCGATCACCGCGCACCACGCGGTGCTCCCGTCGACGGCAGCGATGCTCTCGACCACCGCCATCATGTCGAGCACGGGGGCCTGGAGGCCGCCCAGCGCCGCGGGCATCGCCAGGCGATGGATCCCGGTCGCCCGCAGCGCGACCACCACGTCGTCGGGCAGGCGCCCCGCCCGCTCGATGTCGCCGGCCCGCTCGCGGACGAGGTCCAGGAGGGGATCCAGCGCACCCGCCACGTGCACCGTCTCGACCGCCACCGCGCGACCTCCTCGCCATCTCCGCCGGGTTCGATTGTTCCACCCCGGCGGGCGCGCGCAGGGTCACGTTTCGTCGGCAGGGTCAGGTGGCCGGCGGGGGCGCGCCGGCGCCGGCTCCTCCCCCGGTGGGTGCCGGGGCGGAGCCGGCGGGGCGCGGCCGGGCCGGGACTCAGGCCGGCGGGATGGGGTCGAGCATCGAGATGTCGCGCGCGCCGGCCGGCAGCTCGATGGTGATCGGCGAGCCGACGTCGGTGAAGGTGACCGACACCGTGGTCTCGGCGAACGAGATGCCCTCGGGCAGCTCCACCGGTGGCGACCCGGTTCCGCCGGGGGTCTCCTCATCGAGGACGACGAAGCCGTCCATCGGCTCGTCGTAGCCGATCGTCACGTCGATGCGGCGCACGACGTCGTCGCCGTCCACCCACACGTCGAGCGCCTCCACGACGGGGCCGATGCCGTTCAGGACCTCGTCGATGCCCAGGCCGTGGACGTCGATCGCCTCCGGCGACGTGGCCCGCAGCCGGGTCACGGCGACGCCGTCCACCGTGTCGTCGCCGACCAGCTCGAACCCGGCGGTGGGGGCCAACGTCGCGAGCAGCCCGCGGGGGTCGGGCTCGGTGGTGTCCTGACGGACGGCCCCCGGGGTCACGTCGTGCAGCCAGTCCGGCTGCTCGGGCGCCCCGTCGGGCGACCACCAGAAGTAGGTCTCGCCGCCGATGACGCGCCGCTCCCCGACCGACGGGCTGCCGTCCGGCGACGTCGCGGTGATCACCACGCTGTGGTCGTCGCCCGCGAAGGCGTACTCGTACCGGTCGCCGTAGTTCCCGCCCTCGACGGTCATGACGGCGCGGCTGGTGCCGAGCGCCTCGCCGGAGGCCGCCGCGGCGTCGCGGACGATGGCCTCCGCCCGCGGCGCCGGCGAGCCGATCGGGGCGACCACCACGAGGGCGGCGACGGCGGCGGCCGCCGCCACCACCGCCGCCACCCGCGGCGCGAGCCGCCGGGCCGTCCGCCGGGGAGGCCGGGCCCGCTCGGGCCGGGCCTGGGTGCGGCGGCCGGGTCGCCCCGCCGCGGGGTCGCCGAGGATCCGGTCGAGCGTGGCCCGGGCGTCCGCCGACCGGGGGTCGAGCAGGCGGGCGGGGGGCTCGGGGCGGGCGGCGGAGAGGCGCTGGAGCAGCGGGTCGTCGCCGGGCCAGGCGTCCGCAACCGGGGTGTCAACCGACCTGTTCATGGGGGTGCTCCTTCGTGTGGGTGCCGTCAGCGACGAACTGTCCGGCCGCGGGCGGGCGTTGCCCGGCTGCTCGACCCGCGGCCGGCGGTGGGCCCGCGGCCGCGGTGGCGGCCCGGGCCCCGGTCCCCTCGGCGGCGGCCAGGTGCTCGGCCAGCCGGCGCCGGGCCCGGTGCAGCCGGGCCCGGGCGGTGCCGTCCGGGCAGCCGAGGACGCGGGCCGCCTGCGCCGGGGTGAGGCCGTCCCAGGCGACGAGGCGCAGGATCTCGCGGTCGTCCGGGGTCAACGCCGCCAGCGCCCCGGCGAGCGCCGCGTCCCCCGGTTCCGGCGGCGGGGGTGCCGGGTCGGGGCCCGGCAGCCGGTCGAGGACGGCGTGGTAGCGCCGGACCGAGCGGGCCTGGTTGCGCCGCACGTTGGCGGCGACGGCCAGCAGCCAGGGCAGGGGGTCGTCGACCGGCACGTCGTCCAGGCGCCGCCAGGCGACCGTGAACGTCTCGGCCACGAGGTCGTCGGCGTCGGCTCCGACGACCGCCCGATGGTGCGCATAGCGCCGCACCGCCGGGTAGTGCGCCTCGAACAGCGCCCGGAAGCGCGTTGCAGCGTCCATGCCCGGTCTCTGTCCGGAAGCCGGCGAGCGTTGCCCCCCGTCGTCGTGGGTCACCGCGCGACCCGCACCGTGACCCGATCGGTGGGTGCGGCCGTCACCCCGCCCATGGTCGCGCGGGCCCGCGGCCGCGCCGCCTCCGGACAGGGACCGACACGAGGACGGCCACGGCAGGGGCGACGCCCTCCGGCCCCTGGCGGACGGTCCGCCGGGTGACGCGGGCGGATCGGCGGCCCGCCGCGGCGCACCGCCCACCGGGGCGGCCGCCGGGCCCGACCGCCGTCCGGCCACCCGCGGCGCGACCTGCAGACGCGCCGCGCACCGGCAGACTGCCTCCGTGAACTGGCACGACGAGGATCTCCGACCGTCACAGCTCCCCGGGCCCCTGGCCGTGGCCGCGGACCGCGCGGCCGCCTACGTCGCCGGCCTCGCCGACCGACCGGTGTGGCCGGACGTGACCGTCGACGACCTGCGGGCGGCGTTCGGGGACCTGCCCGACGACCCCCAGGACCCCGCCCGGGTCGTCCGCGACCTGGCCGCGGCGGCGGAGCCGGGGCTCGTCGCCACGGGCTCGCCCCGCTACTTCGGCTTCGTGATCGGCGGGGCGCTGCCCGCCGCCCTGGCCGCCGACTGGCTCACCTCGACCTGGGACCAGAACGCCGGCCTCTACGTCGGCGGGCCCTCGGCGGCCGTGGCCGAGGAGACCGCCGGTCGCTGGGCCCTCGATCTGCTGGGCCTGCCCGCGACGGCGTCGTTCGCCTTCGTGACCGGGTGCCAGATGGCGCACGTCACCGCCCTGGCCGCCGCCCGCCACCAGGTGCTCGCACGGGCCGGCTGGGACGTCGAGCGCCGGGGACTGGCCGGGGCCCCGGCCGTCCGGGTGCTGGCCGGCGACAGCCGGCACGCCACGGTCGACCGCGCCCTGCGGTTCCTCGGGATCGGCACGGATGCGGTCGTGCCCGTGCCCACCGACGGGAGCGGCCGCATCCGGGTCGACGCGCTGGCCGGGGCGCTGGCGGAGGCGGCGGGGCCGACGATCGTCTGCGCCCAGGTCGGCGAGATCAACACCGGCGCCGCCGACCCGGTCGCCGAGGTGTGCGAGGTGGCCCACGCTGCCGGGGCCTGGGTGCACGTCGACGGCGCCTTCGGGTTGTGGGCGGCGGCCAGCCCGGCGCTGCGGCCGGCGCTGGCGGGCGTCGACGCGGCCGATTCGTGGGCCACCGACTTCCACAAGTGGCTGAACGTGCCCTACGACTCGGGCTTCGCCGCGTGCGCGCACCCCGAGGCGCACCGGGCCGCGATGGGCACCCGGGCCGCCTACCTCGACCACGCCGACGCCGGCGGCCCGCGGGACCAGATGGACTGGAACCCCGAGTTCTCCCGCCGCGGGCGAGGGTTCGCCGTCTACGCCGCGCTGCGCTCCCTGGGCCGGACCGGCGTGGCCGCGCTCGTCGACCGCGGCTGCGAGATGGCGCGCCGCTTCGCCGCCGGGCTCGCCGCCGTCGACGGGGCCGAGGTCCTGAACGACGTCGTGCTCAACCAGGTGCTGGTGCGCTTCCGCCACCCGGACGGCGACGCCGGCTACACCGGGCGCGTCATCGCCGACGTGCAGGCCGCGGGCACCTGCTACGTGACCGGGACGACGTGGCGGGGCGCGGACGCCATGCGCATCTCGATCGTCAACTGGCAGACCACGGCGGACGACGTGGACCGCTCCCTCGCGGCCATCGCCGCCGCGGCCCGGGCGGCCCGCTGAGCGGCATCCGCGGCGCCCAGCTCGCCGGCCGGCGCCGGGCGAACTGGCGGCGCTCCGCGCTCGGGCCGCACGGAATCGCCGCCAGAAGCCGGCGCGCCCGTGATCGATGCCAGAAGCGGGGGGCGGCCGGGTGCCGGTCATCGCCCGCCGGAGGTGCCGCGGCGCCGGCGCAGGGTCCGGGGATCATGCCGGGACGACCGAGTCGGCCGGCAGCCAGGCACCGGCGCGCACGCATCCGACCGGCGCCAGGTAGCGCTCGGCGACGACGGACTCGTAGCCGTCCGACAGCTCCGCCTGCTCGTCGACGATGCGCAGCACGCTGACCTCGGCGGTCCGCCCGGCGGCGAGGCTGCCGAGCTCGCCGTCGCGCCCCATCGAGCGGGCGGGACCCGTGGTGGCCATGGCCACCACGTCGGGCAGCGGCACCTCCAGCGCCCAGATCTTCGACATGGTCTCCGGCAACGATCCCACCGGGCGGTCGACGTTGTACCTGTTGAGGTCGGTCGAGATGGAGTGGGGCAGGTAGCCCGCGGCGAACAGGCGGCGGGCGGTCCGGAACCGGAAGTCGGTCGCCGAGTGCCCCACGTCGAGCCGGACGCCCCGCGCCACGGCGTCGGCGAACTCGGGCGTCACCCTGCCCGTCAGCGGGTCGAGCTGGCCGCCGCCACCGCGGAACGCGTGGGTGACCACGTCCCCGGGGCGGAGCGCGGCGAAGAGGGTTCCGCTGGTGAGGGTGGGCGTGTGGGGGAACCGGCCCAGGTGCACCATGACGGGCTTGGCGCCGGCCACCCGCTGGGCGCCGGACAGGAACGGGCTGTGCGTGCCGTCGCCGGTGTGGGTGGCCCGCACCTTGAACCCGACCACCAGGTCGGCGTGGGCCTCCAGCGCGGCGGCCGCGGCGTCGAGGTCGAGGTTGCGCTCGTCGTCGGCGATGCGCAGCTTGTGGCAGATGAAGTCGCCCGTGGCCAGGTAGAGCTGGTTGGGGTCGATGAAGGCCAGGACGCGGCTGCGGGTGCCGGACGCCTCGAGCCAGTTGCGGGCGAGCGTGAAGGTGGCGACGCCGCTGGTGCCGCCGTCGACCACCACCGGCACGCCCGAGCGCACCCCCGCTCGGTCGGGCTCGACGCAGAAGTCGCCCAGGCCCGGGAAGACGTGGGCGTGCAGGTCGATCAGCCCGGGCGTGACCACCAGGCCGGAGCAGTCAACGACGTCGGCGCCCGCCGCGACGGCGATCCGCCCGGCGTCCGGGCCGACGGTGGCGATGGTGTCACCGGCGACGACGACATCGGCCGTCGCGTCCGTGCCCGAGGCCGGGTCGATCACCCGGCCGCCCGAGAGCACCAGCGTGGCGGCCTGCGTGCCTGCTGATTTCAACACGATGTTGAAGCTACGGGCGCCGTGTTTCCCCGATGTTGCCGGTCGATGAGCAGATCGGGCGCCGTGCCGGTCGGCGGGGCCGCGCCGGCGGGCCGACGCCTCCCGGCGGTCCGGTAGCGTCGGGGGTCGTGGATCTCGACGCCGCCATGGGTCTCGCTCTCGACGAGGCAGCGACCGCCGTCCTGCACGATGACGTGCCCGTGGGCGCGCTGGTGCTGCGCGACGGCGAGGTGATCGCGCAGCGGCACAACGAGCGCGAGCTCACCGGCGATCCGACGGCGCACGCCGAGGTGCTGGCGCTGCGAGACGCCGCCCAGGTGGTCGGGTCGTGGCGCCTCGACGGCCTCACGCTGGTGGTGACCGTCGAGCCCTGCCCCATGTGTGCCGGCGCCCTGGTGGCGGCCCGGGTCGAACAGGTGGTCTTCGCGGCCGCCGATCCCAAGGCCGGTGCCTGTGGCTCGCTCTACAACCTGTGCACCGACCCCCGGCTGAACCACGAGGTGTCGGTGGTGTCCGGGCTACGGGCCGACGAGTCGGCCGCGCTCATCACCGGCTTCTTCGCAGAACGCCGGGGCTGACGCCGTCAGCCGGCGGCCACCGCCGGCAGGGTGATGTCGACGACCGCCGGGTCGGTCGTGCGGGGCAGGGACCGGCCGTGCACCAGGCTCCCGCGGGCGCCGCACCAGCAGTGCCAGTCGAGGACCGGCCCCGCCGCGGTGTTCCGCATCGCCTCGACCCGGGACCAGTCCAGCAGCACGTCCGAGCCGTGGACGTGGCAATGGACCTTGAACATGGTCTGTTCTCCTGTCGTCTCTCGTCCCGCCGGGGCGTTCAGCCCCCGCGCCTCCAGCGGAGCAGGGGCCGCCCGGGGCGGGTCCGGGCGCGGCCGGCCCGTACCCGTTCGGCGTCGCGCCGCAGCTCACGGACCCGCTCATCCGCCATGAAGGGTGTCGTCGCATCCACTTGGTGTCTCCTCCAGGCCCTGTCAAGTCCATTTCCGATTGGATCTGGACTGATCAGCGATTGGTATGTAGTCTCGACCGTCAACGCCCCTCGATCTAGGGCCATTCCCGGGAGCATTGGTATGACTCAGCCGGTCCAGTCGATCGAACAGATCCTCGGCATGTGGTCCGACGGGCCCGGTCCGCTCCACCGCAAGCTGAGCGACGCCCTGCGAGCGGCCGCCGACGCCGGGCGCCTCCACCCGGGCGCCCGCCTCCCCTCGGAACGCGACCTGGCCGTCCGGCTGGCGGTCAGCCGCAGCACGGTCGTCACCGCCTACGACACCCTGCGGGCCGAGGGCGTGGTCGAGAGCCGGCAGGGCAGCGGCACCCGGATCCGGGGCCGGGCCGGCGAGCGCGCCGATCCCCTGGCCAACTTCCGGCTCAGCCCCGTCTACCGCACGCTGGTCGACGCCCGCGACGACGTGATCTCCCTGGCCTGCGCCACCTTCCCCGCCCACCCCCGGGTGGCGGAGGCCATCAGCCGCGTGGTCACCGAGCAGGGCGAGAAGCTGCTGGCCCACAACGGCTACCTCCCCGGCGGGCTGCCGGCCCTGCGCGAGGCGCTCGCCGCCATGCTCACCCGCCAGGGCACGCCCACGTCGCCCGACCAGATCGTGGTGACCACCGGCGCCCAGCAGGCGGTGGCCCTCGCCACGATGCTGCTGGTCGGGTCCGGCGACGAGATCATCGTCGAGTCCCCCAGCTTCGCCGGCACCCTCGACGTCTTCCGCACCCGGGGTGCCCGGCTCACGTCCATCCCCGTCGACGACGACGGCATCGACGTGCGGGCCGTCGCCGCCGCCGTTGCCGCCCGGCCCACGGCCGCCATCTACGTCATGCCGACGTTCCACAACCCGACCGGCGTGCTGCTGGCGGCCAACCGGCGCCGTGACCTGGCCGAGCTGGCGGTCGAGACCGGCGTGGCGGTGATCGAGGACAACGCGCTGGAGAACGCGCCGCTCGACGACGAGCGCCTGCCGCCCGTCGCCGCCTACGCCCCGCCGGATGCGCCGGTGCTCAGTGCCGGCTCGTTCAGCAAGGCGGCGTGGGGCGGCCTGCGGGTCGGCTGGCTGCGGGGCCCGGTCCCCCTCGTCACCCGGCTGGCCGAGCTGAAGGCGATGAACGACCTCGGCTCACCGCTGCTCGACCAGGCGGTCGCCGCCGAGATCGCCCCTCACCTCGACACGATGCGGGTCGACCATCGCGAGATGCTCAACCGCCAGCTCGCCGTGGTCGGCGACCTGCTGGACGAGCTGCTGCCGTCGTGGCGCTGGCGCCGGCCCAAGGGCGGCCCGTCGCTCTGGGTCGAGCTGCCGTCGGGCACGGCGTCGGCCTTCAGCCAGGTGGCGTTGCGCTACGGCGTCGAGGTCATCCCCGGCGACCAGATGTCGCCCACCGGCGACGACCGCCGGCACCTGCGGCTGCCGTTCACGGCCGAGCCGCCCGTGCTGGAGGAGACGGTCCGGCGGCTGGCGCAGGCCTGGCACGCCTACGCACCCCGGGACGACGCCCGCGGCGTCGCCCGCACCGTGGTGGTCTGACAAGCGCTTTCAGGAGCCGCGGAGCGTCCTGGTAGCGTC
Source organism: Acidimicrobiales bacterium (assembly GCA_035693765.1). GTDB lineage: Bacteria > Actinomycetota > Acidimicrobiia > Acidimicrobiales > VFJN01 > ZC4RG19. The sequence continues at coordinate 94 of DASSGC010000470.1, read as the reverse complement.
GTTCCCGGAAGGTTGCCAGAGCGGACGAATGGGGCGGCCTCGAAAGCCGTTGTGGCCTCCGGGTCACCATGGGTTCGAATCCCATACCTTCCGC
>DASSGC010000469.1:0-2085 GCA_035693765.1 Acidimicrobiales bacterium | reverse complement strand
CGACCCTAGGCCGCGGAGGACGTCCGCCGGCGTTGCGACCAGAGAGTTCACGTTCACGACACACATGTGCACGGTGGGTAGCAGCGAGGCACTGCGCCCCGCTGCCCGCCGCGCGTCGAGCACCAGCGATCCCGTGGCGGCGACGGCGGCGACCGCCCCGGTGATGCCCAGCCCCGCCCGGGCGGCCCGCTCGACCGTGGCGTCCTCGACGGTCACGCCCCGCGTCGCCAGCCGGCGACCGACGGCCTGCGCGTCGTCGTCGGCCGACACGACCACCGACCGGTCGCCGAGCTCGGTCGCCAGGCGGTCGAGCAGATCGTCGAGCCGGGTGCCGCCGTCCCCCGGACGGTCGTCCCCCGGACGGTCGTCGTTCTCCGGACCGGCTCTTCCCCGACCGCCGTCCCACGGGACGACGTGGCACGTGCCCTCCGCGTCGGCGACCGCGTCGGCGAAGGTGGCGAGCAGGTCGCCGCGGTCGAGGTTGCGGTAACCGGGGAGGGGCACTGCCGCGCCCGGCGGCATCGGGGCGGGCGGGACGTGGACCGGGTTGGCGACGATGCCGCCCGCGAGCCGTCGCCGGGCGGTCCCGAGGAACGCGTGGCGGTCGCCCGTCTCGGCGCCGGTCACAGGCTGCGCCGCCACCGGTCGCGGAACCGCTCGGCCGCCGGGCGGGGCACCGTGCGGCCCGTCGCCCAGTCGCGCCCCACCGGCAGGTGCCCGGCCAGGTCGGCGGCCCACCGGCCCCACGTGGCCGCCCGGGTCGTGGCGCCGTAGCGGCGGGCGTCCGACCAGGCGGTGGCCCAGGCCCGCCAGGCAGCCCGCTCGGCGCGGCCGGCGGTCTCGGCCTTGGCTCGCCGCAGCGACAGGAGCAGGTCCTGCAGCGGGATCTGCACGGGGCAGGCGTCCATGCACGCGCCGCACAGCGTCGACGCGCCGGCCACCTCCGCCGCCTCGGGCGCCTCGCCCGCCAGCAGCGGCGTCAGCACGGCGCCCATGGGCCCGGGGTACACCCAGCCGTAGGCGTGACCGCCGGTCTGGCGGTAGACGGGGCAGACGTTGAGGCACGCGCCGCAGCGGATGCAGCCGAGCATCTCGTGGTACTCACCGGCCAGCAGGTCGCTGCGGCCGTTGTCGAGGATGACGACGTGCAGCTCGTCGGGCCCGTCGATCTCGCCCGACCCCCGGGGGCCCGTGACCACGCTGGTGTAGGACGACAGGCGCTGGCCGGTGGCCGATCGGGCCAGCAGGGCGAGCAGCAGATCGGCCTGGTGCCAGTCGGCCGCCAGGCGCTCCATGCCCAGGACGGCGACGTGGACGCGGGGGAGCGCGGTGACCAGCCGGCCGTTGCCCTCGTTGGTGACGAGCACGATCGATCCGGTGTCGGCCACGGCGATGTTCGCGCCCGTGATGCCCACCTCGGCCGCCAGGAAGACCTCGCGCAGCCGCTGGCGGGCGAACCGCACCAGCTCGGCCGGCTCGGTGCCGAGCGTCGGGGGCGCCGCCACGGTGTCGATGAACAGCTCGCGGATCTGGTGGCGGTCCTTGTGCAGCGCGGGGGCGATGATGTGGCTGGGCGTCTCGCCCGCGAGCTGGATGATCCACTCGCCGAGGTCGGTCTCGACCACCTGCGCGCCCACGGCCTCGAGCGCCAGGTTGAGCTCGATCTCCTCGGTGGCCATCGACTTGGACTTGGCCACCCGGGTGGCGCCCGCCGCCTCGACCACCCCGACGATGTAGCGGCGGGCGTCCTCGGCGGTGGGCGCCCAGCACACATTGCCGCCGAGCGCGAGGACGCGGTTGGCGAACCGCTCCAGCAGGTTCGGTAGGTCGGCCAGCACCTGCTGCTTGGCGGCGCGGGCCGCCCGGCGCAGGCCGTCCGCGTCCTCGAGCTCCGCCAGTCCCGTCAGCCGGTGGCCGGCGAAGCGGTCGACGGCGCGGGCGACGTTGGCCCCCAACCGCTCGTCGGCGACCGCGGCCGCCGTGCGCTGGCGCAGCGTCGTGCCCCGGAGCTGGTGGCCGCTCACCCGCCGCCCTCCCGCCCGGTCGGGTCGGCGTCGCCCCCGGCGATGCGCGCTCGGGTGCCCC
>DASSGC010000468.1:0-12337 GCA_035693765.1 Acidimicrobiales bacterium | reverse complement strand
GGCGGCGCCCGCGGCGGCGGCGCTGCTCGCCGACTGGGGCGCCGACGTCGTCAAGGTCGAGGCGCCGGCCGGCGATCCGATGCGGAACGTCTTCGGGTCGCTCGGCATCGGGGACGACATGCCGAACCCGGCCTTCGCGCTCGACAACCGGGGCAAGCGCAGCGTCGCCCTCGACCTGCGCGACCCGGCGGACCGGGCGCGGCTCGAGGAGCTGCTGGCCTCGGCCGACGTCTTCATCAGCAACCTGCGACCCGACGCCCTCGACAAGCTCGGCCTGGAGCCGCACGCCACCGTCGCGCGCCATCCCCGGCTCGTGTACTGCAGCATCAGCGGCTACGGCCTCCGCGGCGAGGAGCGCAACCGCCCGACCTACGACATCGGGGCGTTCTGGGCCCGCTCCGGCCTGTCGCGGCAGATGGCCGACGGCGAGGGCAACCCGCTCAACGCGCGCGGCGGGATCGGCGACCACATCACCGGCCTGGCCTCGCTGGCCGGGATCCTCGCCGCCGTGATCGAGCAGCGCCAGACGGGCCAGGGCCGTGTCGTCGAGGCATCGCTGCTGCGAGCGGGGACCTACGTCCTCGGCTGGGACCTCGGCATCCAGATGGCGCTGGGCAAGGTCGCCGGCGCCGAGCCGCGCCACAGGAACCAGGCGCCGCTCATGAACCCGTACCGGACCAGCGACGGCCGCTGGTTCTTCTTCACCGGGCTGGAGTCCGAGCGCCACCTCCCCGCCGTGTGCCGCGCCCTCGACCGGGCGGACCTGCTGGAGGACGAGCGGTTCGCCAGCGCCGGCGCGATCCGCCGGAACCGCACCGAGGTCATCGCGCTGCTCGACGAGATCATCGCCGAGCGGACCCTCGACGAGTGGGTGGCCGCGTTCGAGCGCGAGGGCGTCTGGTGGGCACCGGCGCAGACCCCGGCCGAGGTCGTCGACGACCCGCAGCTCGTCGCCAACGACGGCTTCGTGGAGCTCGACGTCGGCGCCGCCACCCTGCGATCGGTCAACGGCCCCATCACCTTCTCCGGCGTCGCGGCACCGGACGGCGCCCGGGTGCCGGCCGTCGGCGAGCACACCGACGAGATCCTGAAGGAGCTGGCCGGCCGCGCCGACCGCGCAGACCGCCCGGGTTCCGGTGACGCATCCGGTTGACTCCCAACCGGATGCGTCACCGGAACGCGCTCCGTAGGTCGGGCGGGATGATCCCTCGATGGCGCAGCTCGTCGCGCAGCCCGGCAAGTCGGCCGAGCGCGGCGTGGTCGACCGCGGGTGCCGACTCGATTCGCCGCCGCTCTCTGCGCTCCCTGGCCTTGACGATGATCGTGGGCGCCATCCGTGCCTCGGCTTGCGCCGCGCGGTACGCGCTCATCGCGTCGTCGATCCCCATAGCGCACACGTTGACGCATCGCTGACACAGACTCGACAGCGTGAGCGACGCCGCGTTGCCGCATCTGCGGCGCTTCAGCGCTTTGACGACGCATCTACGATGCACCTATGCCACAAGCGCCATGCGGCACCCGATGACGTGCTCGTGGGCCAGCTCGATCATCTGGCGCTGATGGCCGAGCGGCCGAACGTCGTCGTGCAGGTCCTGCCCTTGGATGCCCCTGCCCAGCCGACGTACTGGGGTGCGCTGGTCATGCTCGGGTTCCCCTGGTCGGGTGGCCTGGTCTACCTCGAGCATCGAGGCGGCGCTCACTACCTCGACTCGCCCCACGACATCGAGATTCACTGCACAGCATTCGACAGGCTCCGCGACGTGGCGCTCTCACCCGCGGAGTCGATGCGTCGCATCACCGACCGAGCGAGGGAGCTAACGACATGACCGACGAGCCGACCTGGCACAAGTCCACGCTCAGCGGCGATCAGGGCAACTGCGTCGAGGTCGCGCGCCTCGGCGACGGGACGACGGCCGTCCGCGACAGCAAGCACCCAGACGGCGCAGTGCTCACGTTCACCTCAGCCGAATGGGTCGCGTTCATCGAGGGCGCCAAGAGGGGTGAGTTCGACCCTGTCACCGTCTAGCCCAGGGCTAGCGGTCTCCTGTCGAGCGGGCCCGGGCCAGCAGGCCGCGGGCGATGACCAGGCGCTGGATCTCGTTGGTGCCCTCGCCGATGACCATGAGCGGCGCGTCGCGGTAGTAGCGCTCGACGGGCATCTCGGTGGTGTAGCCCATGCCGCCGTGGATGCGCATGGCCTCCATCGAGAGCTCGAGGGCGGTCTCGCTGGCGAAGAGCTTGGCCATGCCGGCCTCCACGTCGCAGCGCAGGCCCGCGGCCTTGCGCTCGGCCGCGTTGCGGGTGAGCAGCCGGGCCGCCTCCAGCCGGGTGGCCATGTCGGCCAGCTTGAGCTGGATGGCCTGGTGCTCGGCGATCGGCTTGCCGAAGGTGCTGCGCTGCTGCGCGTAGCCGAGCGCGGCGTCGAACGCGGCCCGGGCCACGCCGACCGCCCGCGAGGCGATGTTGATGCGGCCGACCTCCAGCACCCCGAGGATCTGGGGGAGGCCCCGCCCGGCCTCGCCGACGAGGTTGGCGGCGGGGACGCGGTGGTCGGTGTAGGCCATCTCCACGGTCTCGACGCCCTTGTAGCCGAGCTTGCCGACGTGCTTGCTCACGGCGATGCCCTCGAAGCGGGCACCCGGCTCCTTCTCGACGACGAACGCGGAGATGCCCTCCTCGGTGCGGGCCGCCAGGGCGACCAGGCCGGCCCGCTCGCCGTTGGTGACCCACGCCTTGGTCCCGTTCACGACGTACTCGTCGCCGTCGCGCACGGCCTTGCAGGAGATGTTCCGGGTGTCGCTGCCGGCGTCGGGCTCGGACAGCGACAGGGCACCACGCCGCTCGCCCGAGGCCATCGAGGGGAGCCAGCGCTGCTGCTGCTCCTCGCTGCCGTGGTACATGATGAGCGTGGCGCACATCGTGTGCGTGTTGACGATGCCGGTGAGGCTCATCCAGCCGTAGGCCAGCTCCTCGATCACCCCGATGTAGGTCCGGAGGTCGAGGCCCAGGCCGCCGAGGGACTCGGGGATCGTCACGCCGAACAGGCCGAGGTCGCGCATCTGGGCGACGATCTCCGCCGGGAACCGGTCCTCGCGCTCCAGGTCCGGGGCGACGGGGGTGACCTCCCTGGCCACGAAGCGGCGGACGGTCTCGATGATCTCGCGCCGGACATCCGCGTCGGTCTCGACGGCGGGCGGGGGCGCGGGGGCGTCGGCGGCGGCGTCGGCGGCGTCGGCGGCGGTCACGACGAGAACCCTACATTTCACTGATATTGACGTCGATCTCAGTATTGAGAAGAATGTTTCCGATGACAGCGGGCCTGATGCACCACGGGCTCGAGCAGGCGGCGGACCGGTTCGGGGACCGCGTCGCCGTTCGGGCCGACGACGAGAGCTGGTCCTTCCGCGATCTCGACGGCCTGGCCAACGCCTTCGCCCGGCACCTCGCCGCGCGGGGCGTCGGCGCCGGCGACCGGGTGGCCGTGATGATGGCCAACCGGGTGGAGTTCGTCGTCACCGTGCACGCGATCAGCAAGCTCGGCGCGGCCGCCGTCCTGCTCAGCCCGGCGTGGAAGGCCGTCGAGGTGGGGCACGCCGTGGATCTGACGGCCCCCGTCCACGCCGTCACCGACGGCGAGGCGACCGGCATCCTCGCGGGCCGCCTGGGCCCCGACCACGTGACCGACCTCGACGACCGGGCGGTGCTCGACGCCGCGCTCGCGGGCGACCGCACCCGGCTCCCGGCGGGCGGGGCCCGCGACAACGACGAGTCGGTGCTGGTGTTCAGCTCGGGCACGACCGGGCTCCCGAAGGCGGTGCGGCACACGCACGGCTCGATGGGCCACGCCACGCGCCACTGGGTGCGGGCGCTCGCTCTCGGGCCGGACGACCGGTTCCAGGTCGCCACGCCGCCCTCGCACATCCTCGGCCTGCTGAACCTGCTGGCGGCCGCCGCCGCGGGCGCGATCGTGCGCCTGCACCGGCGGTTCGACCTCGACGCGGTGCTGCGCAGCATCGAGAGCGACCGGATGACGCTGGAGATGGCGGTGGCACCGATCGCGCTGGCGATGGCCAACCACCCGAACATCGAGGACTACGACCTCTCGTCCCTCCGCTACATCATGTGGGGCGCGACCCCGGTGAGCGAGAGCGTCGCCAGGACCGTCACCGAGCGCACCGGCGTGCGGTGGCTGCCCGCCTACGGGGCGAGCGAGCTGCCGGTGATCACCGTCAACCCCGTCGACCGCCCCGAGGCCTGGCGGCTCGATTCCGCCGGCCTGCCCCCGGAGGGCGTGTCGCTCCGGGTGGCCGACCTCGAGACCGGCGAGATCGTCCCGTCCGGGGAGACCGGCGAGATCCAGGTCCGCAGCCGGTCGGTCATGGCCGGCTACCTCCCGGACGAGGCCAACGCCGACGCCTTCGCCGGCGGGTGGTACCGCACCGGCGACGTCGGCTGGATCGAGCCCGAGGGCTGGGTCCACCTCACCGACCGCTCGAAGGAGATGATCAAGGTCAACGGCTTCCAGGTGGCGCCGGCCGAGGTCGAGGCGGTGCTGCACGGCCACCCCGCGGTGCTCGACTGCGCCGTGTTCGGCCTCGCCGACGAGCGGGCCGGCGAGGTGCCCGTGGCGGTGGTGCAGCTCGACCCGGGCACGCCCGTCGCGGCGGGCGAGCTGCAGCAGCTCGTCGCCGACTCGCTCGCCACGTACAAGCACCTGCGCCACGTCGTCGTCGCCGACGCCATCCCCCGCCTTCCCTCCGGGAAGGTGCTGCGGCGCACGCTGCGCGAGGAACTGACACCGTCGCTCCTGGCGGCGGGGAAGGACCACTGATGGATGTCCGGCTGTCCCCCGAGCAGCAGGCGCTCCGGGACGCGGCGGCGCAGATCGCCGATCGCCTCGGCCCGCACGCCGTCGGCGAGCTCGACGACGAGGAGCGGACCGGCAAGCTCGACGCCGCCGTCGCCGCCTCGGGCGGGCGCGAGCTGCGCACCCCCGCCGAGGACGGCGGCGACGCGCCGCTCGCATCCGGCGTGGAGGCCGCCATCGTGGCCGAGGAGCTCGGTCGTGGGCTCGTCGACGTGCCGTTCCTCGGGCCCACGCTGGCGGCGGAGCTCCGGCGGCTCGCCGGCGCACCGCTCGCCACGGCGCCCGAGACCGTCGCCCTCGCCCCGGATCTCACGGACGTGGCCTGCGTGGCCCACGGCGCGCCGCCGTCGGGCCGCGTCGCCATCGACGCCCGCGGTGCGACCGCCGCGCTCGTCGTCCTCCCCGCGCCCGGCGGCCACGTCCTGGGCGAGATCGCCCTGGCGCCGGCCGCGGCGCAGGTCGACCTCACGCGGCCGACCGCAGTCCCGGCGACGTCGCCGGCGGTCGCCGTCGCCGGCCAGCGCCGGCCCCTCCTGGCCGGCGCCCTCACGCGCGGGTCGGCCCTGGGCCTCGCGCTGACGTGCGCCGACCTCGTCGGCGTCATGCGCGGTGCCGTGCGGCTCGCCTGCGACTACGCCGCCGAGCGCCGCCAGTACGGCGCGGCGATCGGCTCCTTCCAGGCCGTCCAGCACATGCTGGCCGACGCGTTCGTCGCGATGGAGGGAGCGCGCAGCGTCACCCTGCACGCGGCCTGGGCCGTCGACGCGCGGGGGCCGGACGACGCGCTGGCGGCGGCGTCCGTCGCCAAGGCCTGGTGCGCCCGCGCCGCCCGCACGGTGTGCGAGACGGCGATCCAGGTGCACGGCGGGATCGGCAACACCTGGGAGTGCCTGGCCCACGTCTACCTGCGGCGGGCCCTGCTCTCGAGCGACGTCCTCGGCGGCGCCGGGGCCAGCCTGGCGCGCGTCCTCGCCCACCACGGGATCGGAGGCGGCGATGGACTTCGGTGACTCGCCGGCCGAGGCCGAGTTCCGGCTGCGGCTCCGCGCGTGGCTCCGGGCCAACAACCCCGGGCTGCCCACGTCGTCGACCGACGACGACTACTGGGCGGGGATGGCGGCCTGGCACCGGTCGCTCCACGCCGCCGGCTTCTTCGGCCTGTCCTGGCCCACGGAGATCGGCGGGCAGGGGCTGCCCAGCGTCTACGACGTGATCCTCGACGACGAGCTGGCGGCGGCGGGGGCACCGCCCCGGCCGAGCCTCGGCTACCTGGTCCAGGGCATCCTCGAGCACGGCAACGACGACATCAGGCGGCGGTTCCTGCCCGGCATCGTCAGCGGGCGCGACCGCTGGTGCCAGGGGTTCAGCGAGCCCGACGCCGGCTCCGACCTGGCCTCGCTCCGCACCCGCGCCGACCGCGACGGCGACGACTACGTCATCACCGGGCACAAGGTCTGGACGAGCTACTCCGACGACGCCGACTGGTGCCTCGTCCTGGCCCGCACCGACCACGAGGTGCCGAGGCACAAGGGCATCTCCGCCTTCGCCGTGCCCATGCGCCAGCCGGGCATCGAGCAGCGGCCGCTCCCCATGATCAACGGGATCACCAAGGAGTTCGGCGAGGTCGTCTTCGACGGCGCCCGCGTCCCCGCCGCCAACATGATCGGCGGGCCCGGCGAGGGCTGGCCGCTGGCGATGACCGTCGTCAGCCACGAGCGCGAGCCGGGCGAGCTCGGCTTCGTCGCCCGCTACCGCAAGGTCGTCAAGGAGCTCACCGAGCGGGTGCGCCGCGAGCCCGCCCAGTACGGGCACGAACAGGTCCGCGAGCTCGGGTGGGCGATCGTCGAGTCCGAGATGCTGCGCCTGCACGTCAGCCGGCGCCTGTCCGATCGCCTCGACGGCATCGAGCACGGCCCGGAGGGCTCGGTCGACAAGCTGCTCATGACCCAGGTGGAGCAGTCGGTCGGCCACGCCGCCCTGGCGGTGGGCGGCGCCGGGCACGGTGGCGGTGACGACACCTGGCTCAAGGTGTACCTCTACAGCCGGGCCCAGAGCGTCATGGGCGGCACGTCGCAGATCCAGCGCAACCTCGTGGCCCGCCGCATCCTGGGACTGCCCACATGACCGAGCGCCGTGAGGTCCGGAGAACACGATGACCACCTACCACCTGCCGGCCGAGATCGAGGTCGAGACCGACGGACCGATCCGGCTGGTCCGCCTGAACCGGCCCGAGCAGCTCAACGCCACGAACCACGAGCTCCACCAGGGCCTGGCCGAGCTGTTCCCGCAGATCGACGCCGACCCCGACGTGCGTGCCGTCGTGCTCACCGGCAACGGGCGGGCCTTCTCGGCCGGGGGCGACTTCGGCTACCTCGACGAGCTGGCGAACGACCCGCTGCGCCGGCGCGAGTCGCTCGCCCACGGCCGGCTGATCGTGACCGGCATGGTGGCGTGCCGCGTGCCGATCGTGGCGGCGGTCAACGGCCCCGCCGTCGGGCTCGGGTGCAGCCTCGTCGCCCTCTCCGACGTCGTGTACATGGCCGAGAGCGCCCACCTGGCCGATCCGCACGTCGCGGTGGGCCTCGTGGCCGCCGACGGCGGACCCGTGACCTGGCCGCTCCTCACCAGCCTGCAGCTCGCCAAGGAGTACGCGCTGACCGGTGACCGGATCCCGGCGACGCGGGCCGCCGAGATCGGGCTGGTGAACCACGTCTGCCCCGACGGCGAGGTGCTGGCGCAGGCCCTGGCCTGTGCCCAGCGGATCGCGCGGCTGCCGAAGCAGGCGGTGCAGGACACGAAGCGGATCCTGAACATCCACCTGGAGCGCGCCGTCCTCGCCACCATCGACTTCGCGCTGACCGCCGAGGACCGCTCGTTCGGATCGCCCGAGCTGCGGGCCAACATCGACCGCTTCCTCGCGGCGCGCGAGGGCAGGTCGTAGGCCCGCCCGGGCCCCTGCTCCCCTCGTCGACCGCTTCCTCGCGGCGCGCGAGGGCAGGTCGTAGGCCCGCGCTGGCCCCCGCTCCCCTGATTGACGCGCCGCAATATTCGTGTCATCGTCCTGGCACGAATATCGGGTCGGCCGCTGCCGCGCGGCTGCCGGCAGCGTGAGGGAGGGAAGCGCGTGACGGTGACGAACGCGAGCGACGTGTACTACGACCCGTACGACGTGGGGATCGACGCCGACCCGTACCCGGTGTTCCGCCGGCTCCGGGACGAGGCGCCGCTCTACTACAACGAGCCGCACGACTTCTTTGCCCTCAGCCGCTTCGAGGACGTCGAGCGGGGCCTGGTCGATCGCGACACGTTCATCTCGGGACGGGGCGGGATCCTCGAGCTGATCAAAGCGAACATCGAGATGCCGCCCGGCGTGGTCATCTTCGAGGACCCGCCGACCCACACCATCCACCGCAGCCTGCTGTCCCGGGTGTTCACGCCGAAGAAGGTGGCCGCCCTCGAACCCAAGATCCGCGACTTCTGCGCCAGGAGCCTGGACCCGCTCGTCGGCACCGGCGGGTTCGACTTCGTCGCCGACCTGGGCGCGCAGATGCCCATGCGGGTGATCGGGATGCTGCTGGGCATCCCGGAGCAGGACCAGGAGGCCGTGCGCGACCGCACCGACGCCACCCTCCGCACCGAGGCGGGGCAGCCCATGCAGGTCTCGGCCAACTTCGCCAGCGGCGACCACTTCGCCGAGTACATCGACTGGCGGGCCCAGCACCCGTCGGACGACATCATGACCGACCTCCTCAACGCCGAGTTCGAGGACGAGACCGGCACCGTGCGGCGCCTGCGCCGGGACGAGCTCCTCACCTACGTCAGCGTGGTGGCCGGAGCCGGCAACGAGACCACGACCCGCCTGATCGGCTGGACGGGCAAGGTGCTGGCCGAGCATCCCGACCAGCGCCGGGAGCTGGTCGAGGACCGCTCGCTCATCCCCAACGCCATCGAGGAGGTGCTCCGCTTCGAGCCACCGGCGCCCCACGTGGGCCGCTACGTCGCCCGGGACGTGGAGCTGCACGGCCGGACGGTGCCCGCGGGGAACGCCATGCTCCTCCTCGTCGGGGCGGCCAACCGCGACGATCGCCGGTTCCCGGAGCCCGACCGGTTCGACATCCACCGCGCCATCGGCCAGCACCTCACGTTCGGCTACGGCCCCCACTTCTGCCTCGGCGCCGCCCTCGCCCGCCTCGAAGGCCGCGTCGCGCTCGACGAGGTCCTCGACCGGTTCCCGGAGTGGGAGGTCGACACGGACCGCGCCCGGCTCGCCCCCACCTCCACCGTCCGGGGCTGGGAGACGCTCCCCGTGGTCACCCCCGGAGGGAGGCCGAGCTGACCGACGCCGGGCTGACCGAGGCCGGGCTGACCGAGGCCGGGCGCGCCCGTCGCCGCTACGACAGCACGCTGCGGCGCCAGCGGGCCGGCGAGACCCGCGACCGGATCGTCGCGGCGGGCTGCGAGATCCTCCTGGGCTCGTCCATCCGCGACTGGCGGGCCCTGACGATACGCGCGGTCGCGGAGCGTGCCGGGGTGAACGAGCGCACCGTCTACCGGCACTTCGTGAACGAGCGCGGCGTGCGGGACGCGGTGATGCGCCGCCTCGAGGAGCAGGCCGGCATCGACCTGGCCGGGCTGCAGCTCGAGCACATCGCCGACGTCACGGCCCGGATCGTCGAGACCGTCTCGTCGCATCCGCTCGACTCGCGCCCCCCGCTGGACCCGACCCTCACCGAGGCGGGCCGGCGCCAGCGGGACGCGCTGCTCCGGGCCGTGACGGCCCGGACCGCGGGGTGGCCGGAGGCGGATCGGGCGGTCGCCGCCGCCATGTTCGACGTGCTCTGGGGCGTCTCGACCTACGAGCGCCTGGTGGCCGACTGGCAGCTCGACCCCGAGCGGGCCCTCGGGGGCATCACCTGGGTCATCGAGCTGATCGCGGCGGCCGTCCGGGGCGGGCGGCGCCCGCCGGACGGGCGGGTCAGTCGGTCCTGAGCCAGACGGCCTTGGTGTAGAGGTACTCGTCGAGGGCGCCGGGCCCGCACTCGTGCCCCCACCCGCTCATCCGGTAGCCGCCGAACGGCACCGCCGGGTCGAACAGGTTGTACGTGTTGACCCACACGGTGCCCGTGCGCAGCTCGGCCGCCAGGCGGTGCGCCTTGCCGACGTCACGGGTCCACACCCCGCCGGCCAGCCCGAAGCTGGTGGCGTTCGAGCGGGCCACGACCTCCTCGATCGTGTCGAACGGCATGACGCAGGCGACCGGCCCGAAGATCTCCTCCCGGGCGATGCGCATCCCGTCGTCGACGCCGGTGAACACGGTGGGGGCGACGAACCAGCCGTCGGCCAGCGCGTCGGTCTCGAGCCGGTGGCCACCGACGACCGGGCTGGCGCCCTCCGCCCGCCCGACGGCGATGTAGCCGGTGACCCGCTGCAGCTGCTCCTCCGACACCACCGGACCGATGCGGGTCGCCGGGTCGAGGCTGTTGCCGACCTTCAGCTTCGCCGTGAACTCGACCGCGGCGTCGAGGAAGTCCTGGTAGATCGGGCGCTCGACGAAGATCCGGGTGCCCGCGCAGCAGGCCTGGCCCGAGTTGGCGAACACGCCCATCGTCGCACCGGGCACGGCCCGGCCCAGGTCCGCGTCCGCGAGCACCACGTCGGGCGACTTGCCGCCGAGCTCGAGCGTCACGCGCTTCAGGTTGCCCGCGGCCGCCCGGACGATCTCCTGCCCGACGGCGGTGGACCCGGTGAAGGCGACCTTGTCGACGTCGGGATGCGTGGTGAGCGCGGCGCCGACGGTCTCGCCCATCCCGGTCACGATGTTCACGACGCCGTCGGGGACGCCGGCCTCCCCGAGCAGCTCGCCGATGCGGATGGCGACGAGGCTCGCCTCCTCCGCCGGCTTGAGCACCATGGTGCAGCCCGTCGCCAGCACCGGGGCGAGCTTCCACAGGACGTTGTTGATCGGGCTGTTCCAGGGGATGATCGAGGCGACGACCCCGACGGGCTCCTTCAGGGTGTAGGTGAACACCGACCACGGCATCGAGTTGGGCAGCGTGTCGCCCTCGATCCTGGTGACCGCCCCGGCGAAGTACCGCAGCACCTGGACCGCGTGGTCGGCACCCGCGGCCGGGGAGCGGCCGATCGGCAGGCCCATGTCGACGGCTTCGAGCAGCCGCAGCTCCTCGAAGTTCGCCGCGACCGCATCCGCGACGGCCAGCATGACGGACTGCCGTTGGGCCGGCTTCATCGACCGCCAGGGCCCCTCGAACGCCGTGCGGGCGGCGGCGACGGCGCGGGACGCATCCTCCGCGTCCCCCTCCGCCAGCTCGGCGACCAGGGCGCCCGTCGAGGGGTTGGTGCTGGGGAACGTCCTGCCCGCGGCCGCCTCGACCCAGTCGCCGCCGATGAGCAGCTTCTTCGGCCGGCCGTCGAGGAACGGCAGCGCAGGGACGGCGGTCGGTGTGGTGATTGACATCGGGCTCCTTCGGGCCGGGGGCGGCCGCCTCGGTGGCCGCTGCCGGTGCGGATCAGCCGGTGGTCGGCGGGCGGGGTGCGACGACGACCGTGGGCATGGCGACCGTGCTGCCGCTCCGGAGCACGGAGTCCACCGCGCCGACGAGGTCGTCGACGTCGATGAGCGACCCGGCGATGTAGCCGCGGGTCATCCAGTCGGTGACGAGCTCGGTGGCGAGGTCGGGGTCCCAGTCCTGGGTGAACTGGGTCATGCCGTCGCCCTCGCCGCCGGCGCAGTCGCCGACGACCAGCCGGGTGAAACCGATCCTCGGGTGCTCGGCGCGCCAGGCCTCGACGAGCTTGTCGAGCGCGGCCTTGCTCACCGCGTAGGCGCCGAGCCCCGGCCACGGCGGGGTGAGGGAGGCGCTGACCGACGACAGGTACACGGCCCGCCCGGCCGACGCCGCCAGGTGGGGCAGCGCGGCGGCGGTCAGGGCCGACGCGCCGATGACGTTGGTGTCGAACACCCGGCGCCAGGTGTCGACGTCGGTGTCCTCGACCCTGGCCAGGGGGCCGATGGCGGGGGCGTACACGAGCGCGTCCACCCCACCCAGCGCGCCGGCCGCCTCCTCGACGGCCGCCGCGCACGAACCGGCATCGGTGACGTCGCACCCGATGGCCACCGCGCCCGGCCCGGCTTCCTCGACGGCCTGCTCGAGCTTGTCCCGGCGCCTGGCCATCAAGGCGACGCTCGCGCCCCGGTGGGCGAGGCCGATCGCGATGCAGCGACCGAGCCCGCTCGACGCACCGACCACCACGGTCTTCACGTTTCCGTACCCCTCTGTTCGACGATCCCGATGCTAGACGAACCGCAAAGCGAACGCTCGCTTGCTTGATCTCCCGGGCTGACCTCCTAGGACTCGAGCGGATAGGTCACGCCCGCGCGTGTCACCGTGCTGCGCTGCCGGTCGGCCGAGCTGTGGAGCTGGTGCTTCCACGCCAAATCCCCACGCGTAG
>DASSGC010000467.1:0-6445 GCA_035693765.1 Acidimicrobiales bacterium | reverse complement strand
CGCGTGCCGAGCTTCTCCTCCATCCACATCCGGGCCCCGCCGGCGCCGCAGCAGAACGACTTCTCCTTGGTGCGCTCCATCTCGCGCAGCTCGACCCCGGGAAGCGCGCCGATCAGCTCGCGCGGAGGCGCGTAGACGTCGTTGTGCCGGCCGAGGTAGCAGGGATCGTGGTAGGTCACCGTGGCTGCGGTCGACGCGGCGTTCTTCGCCGACGACATGCCGGGGACGTCGGCCGGGCGCGCCACCGGCACGAGCTTGCTGTCGCGCACGAGGCGGTTGAGCAGCTGGGTGTGGTGGACGACCTCGTAGCTGCCGCCGACCTGGGGGTACTCGTTCTTGATCGTGTTGAAGCAGTGCGCGCAGGTGACGACGACCTTGGTGACACCGAACTCCCCGAACGTCGACACGTTCTGCGCGGCCAGCGTCTGGAACAGCAGCTCGTTGCCGGCCCGACGTGCCGAGTCACCCGTGCACGTCTCACCGTCCCCGAGCACCGCGAACGACACCCCTGCGGTGTCGAGCAGCTCGGCCACCGCGCGCGTGGTCTTCTTGGCGCGGTCCTCGTAGGCCCCGGCGCAGCCGACCCAGAACAGCCACTCGACGTCCGACGCCTTCTCGACGTCCTGGCCGAGCACCTTGACCGGGAAGGGCAGGTCCTTGGCCCAGTCCAGCCGCGCACGGGCACCCATGCCCCACGGGTTGCCCTTGCCCTCGAGGTTCTTGAACAACCCACCGAGCTCGCTGGGGAACGCCGACTCGATGAGCGTGGCGTAGCGCCGCATGTCGATGATGTGGTCGACGTGCTCGATGTCGACCGGGCACTGCTCGACGCAGGCCCCGCACGTGGTGCACGACCACAGCACGTCCTGGTCGATGACGGCGTCCGGGCCGTGCGGGTTGTATGCCGTGCGCGGCGAGTCCGCGGCGTACCCGGTCTCCCCGACGAGGGTCATCGCCGACCAGTCGATGACCGACCCCTCGCTCACCCCGTCGACACGGGCCGCGCCCACCGTGGCCAGCGCCTTGTCGGTGTCGCCGTCGTGGGCCGCCAGCGCCTTGAGGTACGGCGCCTTGGCGTCCGCGTGGTCGCGCAGCGCCATCATGAGCAGCTTCGGCGACAAGGGCTTGTCGGTGTTCCAGGCCGGGCACTGCGACTGGCAGCGACCGCACTCGGTGCACGTCGAGAAGTCGAGCAGGCCCTTCCAGGTGAAGTCCTCGACCGCGCCCACGCCGAGCGAGTCGCCCTCCTCCAGCTCCTCCAGGGCCTCCATGTCGAACGGCTTCCCGCCGAGCGTGAGCGGCCTGGCCGCCCCCAACGCCGTGCGACCGGACGACTCGCGCTTGAACCAGATGTTGGGGAAGGCGAGGAAACGGTGCCACGCGACGCCCATCGTCGGCTGCAGCGAGATGGTGATCATCCACGCGAAGGAGATGAGGATCTTCACGGTCGCGACGACGTACACCCACGTGGCGAGCCCGGGCACCGACGTGTCCGACCAGAACCCGGCCATCCACCCGGTGAGCGGGAAGTGCAGCGCGAGCGAGGTGTCGGGCTCGAGCCGCTGCACCATCGCCGCCTCCAGGCCGCGCAGCAGCAGGATGCAGATCGTGACGAAGAAGATCGTGGCCTCGACGTAGTAGGCCTGCCAGAAGCTCGAGCCGAAGAAGCGGGACCGTCGGCCCCCCTCACCGGCCGCCGAGCGGGGGTGGTTCTTCTGCCGGATCGCGATGAGGACGACGATGCCGACCAGCCCACCCCACGCGAACACCTCGATGAGCCACTCGAACGGCGGGAAGTGCCCGATCAGCGGCAGGCGGTAGTCGGCCTGGACCAGCTGGAAGAACGCGTTGACGAGGGTGGCGAAGAGGATGAGGAAGGCCAACGCCGTGAACCAGTGCGCCGCCGCGACGACCTTGAGCCGGCTCATCCGGGTGTGGCCGAGGAACTCCTTGGCCAGCGTCCACGTCCGCGCCACCGGCGCGCCGGTGCGCGACGCGTCGGGCTGGCCGTACCGGTAGAGCGCGACGAACCTTCCGACCTGGCGGAACAGCAGCGCCCACCCGATGAGCGGGATGACGAAGCACAGCGCGATCGCCACGACCTGCACCGCCCCGAGCCCCCCGAACCGCTCGTCGGGCACGGGGTAGATCTCGCTGGCCAGGACGGGCGCCGCGAAGGGCGCGAGGGCGGCAGACATGGGCGCAGCCTACCGGCGGGTAAGCGGCCGCTCACCTGCCTGTGACAGGCGTCAACCCGGAAGCGGACCTCCGGTGTCGAACCTCCGGACGCCGCCGGTACGGGTCCGCTGTCCTTCTGGGGGGATGCCGTTCGTCTCCTGGGTGAGAGCCGGACACCAGTGCGGCGCTCCCCACCGAACCCAAGGAGTCACCATGACGCAGTACGTCGCCCTGACCTACACCGCCGACGTCGACTGGACCGCCCCGGAGCAGGCCCCCGAGATGGCCGAGTACGGCGCCTTCGCCGAGGCCGCCGCAGCCGTCATCCGAGGCGGCTCCGCCCTGTACCCGACCTCGACCGCGACGACCGTGCGCGCCTCGGGCAAGGGTGGCCGGGTCCTCACGACGGACGGCCCCTATGCCGAGACCAAGGAGGCGCTCACGGGCTTCTACCTGATCGAGTGCGCCGACCTCGACGAGGCCGTGGCGATCGCCGCGACCATCCCGGCCGCCTGGAACGGCGCCGTCGAGGTGCGCCCCGTCATCGAGTTCGCGATGTGAGCGGCTCGACCTCGGGGGAGGGTGCGGCACCCGCTCCCGAGGACGCCCACCGCGTCCTGGCCGAGATCGTCCGGGTCGCGGGTCGGGACGTCCTCGCCACCCTCGCCCGCTGGACGGGCAACCTCGCACTGGCCGAGGACGCCGTTCAGGACGCCAGCCTGCGGGCGCTTCAGACGTGGCCGCGCGACGGCATCCCCGACAGCCCGGTCGCCTGGCTGCGCACCACGGCGCGCCGGTGCGCCGTCGACCTGATCCGCCGGGAGGCGGCCCGCGCGCCCAAGGAGGCGCTCGCGGTCGGGCCGCCGGCCGGGGAGTCCCTGCCCGACGAGGACCCCGGGCCCGGCGTCGTCGAGGACGACCTGCTGCGCCTCGTCTTCACCTGTTGCCACCCCAGCCTCGCACCCGAGACGCGGGTCGCCCTGGCCCTGCGCACTCTGTGCGGGCTGGGCACCGAGGAGGTGGCCCGGGCCCTGCTCGTCTCCGAGCCGACCATGGCCAAGCGGCTGACTCGCGCGCGGCAGAAGATCCGGGTCGCCGGCATCCCCTACCGGGTGCCGTCGCCGGACGAGCTCCCCGACCGATGGGACACCGTGCTGGCCACGGCCTACCTGCTGTTCAACGAGGGGTATGCCGCGACCGCCGGGCCGGAGCTGATGCGCCCGGACCTCGTCACCGAGGGCCTGCGCCTGGCCCGGCTGTTGCGAAGGCTGCGCCCGAGCGAGCCGGGAGCGACCGGCCTCCTCGCGCTCATGCTGCTGCAGGACTCCCGGCGGGCGGCCCGCACCGACGACGCGGGCGCCGCCGTCCTGCTCGCCGACCAGGACCGGGGTCGGTGGGATGCCGTCGCGATCGGGGAGGCCGTCCCGCTCGTCGGCGAGGGGCTGCGGCAGTCCCCCGGGCACCCAGACCGCTACGTGGTCCAGTCGGCCATCGCCGCGTGCCACGCCCTCGCCCCGTCGTGGGAGCAGACCGACTGGGCGGCGATCGTCTCGTGGTACGAGGTGCTCCGCACCGTCGACGACGGACCCGTCGTCAGGCTCAACCACGCGGTGGCGGTCGCCGAGGCGCGCGGTGCCCAGGCGGGGCTGGACCTCGTCGACGCGGTCGACGGGCTGGAGGCCTACCCGCTCTGGCACGCGACCCGGGCTGCGCTCCTGCGTCGCCTGGGTCGAGGGGCCGACGCCGGTCTCGCCGAGGCCAGGGCCAGGAGCCTGCCGCTGAACGCGGTGCAGCGGACGTCCCTCGAGCGGTGACGCCGACCGTGGGGGAGCGAGACGTCGTTGTGCCCGTCGATAACCCTCTGTTGGAATATGCATAACCGGACACCGGTTGTCACCGGAGTCGGCTGACCAGCCATGGATGCCGTGCGCCCATCCGGGCGCGTGACCGCCAGACACCCCCAGCGAAAGGCCCCGCGATGCCCATCCTCGACGACGTCACCCAGGCCGTCGGCAACACCCCGCTCGTCCGGCTCAACCGGATCATCGACGGGGACGCCACGGTCGCCGCCAAGCTCGAGTTCTACAACCCGGCGAGCTCGGTCAAGGACCGCATCGGCGTCGCGATCATCGACGCGGCCGAGGCGTCCGGCGAGCTGGGCGCGGGCGGCACGGTCGTGGAGGCCACCTCCGGCAACACCGGTATCGCACTGGCGATGGTCGGTGCGGCCCGCGGCTACAAGGTCGTGCTCGCGATGCCGGAGTCGATGAGCAAGGAGCGCCGCGCGCTGCTGCGCGCCTACGGGGCCGAGCTCATCCTGACCGATCCCTCCCTCGGGATGAAGGGCGCCGTGGCCAAGGCCGAGGAGATCGTCGCCGAGCGCGAGGGCGCCGTGCTGGCACGCCAGTTCGCCAACGCCGCCAACCCCGAGATCCACCGGCGCACCACGGCGGAGGAGATCTGGAAGGACACCGACGGCGCGGTCGACATCGTCGTCGCGGGGATCGGAACCGGCGGCACCATCACCGGGGTCGGCCAGGTGCTCAAGGCCCGCAAGCCCGGGGTGCAGATCATCGCGGTCGAGCCCGAGGAGTCCGCCATCCTCAACGGCGGGGCCCCCGGCCCGCACAAGATCCAGGGCATCGGCGCCAACTTCGTGCCCGAGATCCTCGACACCGAGGTCTACGACGAGGTCATCGACGTCAACGCCGAGACCTCCGTGCAGTGGGCCCGCCGCGCCGCCACCGAGGAGGGCCTGCTCGTGGGCATCTCGTCGGGTGCCGCGCTCGCCGCCGCCAACCAGGTCGCCTCGCGCCCCGAGAACGCCGGCAAGACCATCGTCGTCATCATCCCGAGCTTCGGCGAGCGCTACCTGTCGACCATCCTGTTCGAGGGTCTCGTCGACTGACATGAAGCTCTTCCGTGCCGCCCGGGCGAGGGTTCGCGAGGACCTCGACGCCGCGATGCTGCGTGACCCCGCAGCGGAGACGCGCGTCGACGTCGCCGTGAACTCGCCCGGGCTGCACGCCATCTGGGTCTACCGCGGTGCCCACAAGCTCTGGCAGAGGCCGGGCGGGCGCCCAGCGGCGAGGATCATCTCGACGGTGGCCCGGGCAGTCACCGGGGTGGAGATCCACCCCGGTGCGCAGATCGGCCGCCGCTTCTTCATCGACCACGGGATGGGCGTCGTCATCGGTGCGACCGCCGTCGTCGGCGACGACGTCATGCTCTACCACGGCGTCACGCTGGGGGGCCGGTCGCTGGCCCGCGGCACGAAGCGGCATCCGACCGTCGGCGACCGGGTCACCATCGGCGCCGGCGCCCGTGTCCTCGGCGACATCGAGATCGGCGACGACGTGCAGATCGGTGCGAACTCGGTCGTGGTCAAGCCGGTGCCCGCCGGCGCGGTCGCGACCGGCATCCCGGCGAAGGTCCGCTTCCCCGAACGCCCCGACGAGGACCCCTACGACGCGCTGTTCGCCGAGCCGGCCATCTTCATCTGAGCACGCTCGCCGCCGTCGGGACCAGGCTCCAGTCGGAGCCGTAGTAGCAGAACACCCCTGCGGCCGGCTGCTGCTCGACGACCGTGCCCCACGCCGTGGCGGCGTCCAGCCCGGTCGCGATGTGCCGGTGGTAGGCCACCATCGCCTCCGCCGCGACGTGGTCGGCGACGGGAGCCACCGCCGCCAGCACGCTCGTCGCCCCGAGCGACATCAGCGCGATCGCCAGGCCGAGCGGCTCGTCGCCGGGGCGGGTCGAGAACTGGCCGACGTCGCAGGCGCTGAGCGCCACGTGCTCCGACGCGACCGGACGCGGGAACTCGTGGGCGAACACCGGTCCGTCGGCCATCTGCACCGACGAGAACAACGGGCTCTGCGCCTCGTGGACGCCATGGGCGGCCAGGTGCACGACGCGGGCCGAGCCCAGCGCGTGCAGCACGTCGTCGCTCGTCGCCGTGGCGATGTCGCCGTGGTGCTCGACGCCCGACCAGGCGGCACGGATCGCTCGGATCTCCGGACCAGTGCGGGCCAGCCCGGGACCGTAGAGCGCGGCCACCGCCTCCGACCAGCGGACCCCAGGGGTCCGGGACGGTCCGCGGACCCACCGGGTCAGTGACGGGGCCACCGTGACCGGTCGTCCACGCAGGCTGGGCAGCAGGCTCCAGGGCACCGCGGCGAGCGTGCGCGAGGGGATGACGGCCACCCGGGCCGGAGTGGGGCCACCGGGGTTGAGGGCCGCGTCGAGCGCCGCGAGGGATGCCGTGGTC
>DASSGC010000466.1:0-3196 GCA_035693765.1 Acidimicrobiales bacterium | reverse complement strand
GCGGCGGCGGGGGGCCGGTCGTCGGTTGGGCCTGCGGCGGACGGTGCCGCGGCGGGGGGCCAGGCGTCGGTTGGGCCCGAGGCGGACGGTGCCGCGGCGGGGGGCCGGTCGTCGGTTGGACCTGCGGCCGAGGGTGCGGCGGCGGGGGGCCAGGCGTCGGTGGGGCCTGCGGCGGACGGTGCGGCGGCGGGAGGCTGGTCGCCGGCGGCGCCCGGGGTGGACGGCTCGGGGCCGGACCGGCCGGTGGGTTCCGGCCGGGCGGCAGAACCCGGCGGGGACGACTCGGCTCCGGCGCGCTCGCCGGGCGACGGACCGGTCACCGCGCCGGTCGCCGCGCCGGTCGCCGCCGACGCACCCACGGGGGGCAGCGGCGTCGCCGCGGGGGACGGCCCCGGGCGCTCCGGCTCGTCGGCCCCCGACTCGTGCGTCGCCTGCGGCGGACCGGCTGTGCCGGCGCCGGGCGCCGGCCAGCCGCCCGTCCCGGCAGACGGCGGCGCCGGGCGGCGGTCGCCGCCGGCGGCACCACCCGGCGGGGTCGACGCGCCGCCGGCGGCACCCGGTGCACCCGGTGCACCCGGTGCGCCGGGCGTGACGACCGGGACCGGGCCTGTCTGCGGCGGCGAGGTGGGCGGTCCGCCCCCGGTGGGCGGCTGGCCCCAGGCGCCGGGCGTGGCGGGCGGTCCACCGCCCCACGCGGGCTGCGGCGGGCCGGTGGGCGCAGGGGCGGGTGCGCCCCACCCCGGGGCGGGGGCGCCGTAGCCCGGCTGCGGTGCGCCGTAGCCGGCGGTCGCCGCCGTGGTCAGCCCGGGGACGGCGACGGGTCGCCCGCGGTCGGCCTTGCCGACGACGAAGGTCTTGGCCGCCATGTCGCCCACCCGCCGGTGACCGACGGTGGTGAGCCCGGTGATGAAGCCGACCGCCGGGACGACCCAGGGGGCCCCGTCGACGATCCAGAGCAGGCTGCGCGCCAGCGACCTGCCGACGCCCGGCGGCGCGCCGCTCTCGTCGACGACGGCCACGCCGAACAGCGCCTTGCCCGGCGTGACGCCCCGCACGCCCTGCAGCGCGCCGTAGATCAGGACGAACCATGCGAGCACGACCAGCCCGCCGATCGTGGCATCGGTGCCGTCGATGACATAGGTGCGGTCGCCGATCTCCTGGCAGCCGACCGCGTCGACGCTGTCCTCCAGCACGGTGCAGACGTCGTCGCCGGGCACCTGGTCGGTCTCGAAGTACTCGGCCAGCGGGCTGAGCGGCGTTGGCCCGACGAACGCCAGCACCAGGACGAGCAGCACCGCGTCCACCAGCCAGGCGCCGGTGCGGCGGCCCAGGACCGCCGTCGGGTCCGACGACGGGGTGGGGGCGGACGGGGCCGCCGCGGCCGGGAACGGGTAGGCGCTCACGGGTTCGTTCTAGCACCGCCGCTACGGAGGGTCGTGCCACG
The DNA here is from genome assembly GCA_035693765.1 of Acidimicrobiales bacterium. Classification (GTDB taxonomy): domain Bacteria; phylum Actinomycetota; class Acidimicrobiia; order Acidimicrobiales; family VFJN01; genus ZC4RG19. The sequence continues at coordinate 1,752 of DASSGC010000466.1, read as the reverse complement.
CGCGAGGGGTTTCGCACTTCGGCCCCCGGCCCCTGGTCCGTAGACTTGGCCGCCATGTCCGAGGCCCCCGTCACCGTGCTGCCCCCCGACCGTCCCGACGGGGGGGACCAGCCCGATCCCGGCCTGTTCGACAAGGTCGTCAACCTGTGCAAGCGGCGCGGCTTCGTGTTCCCGTCGGCGGAGATCTACGGCGGGTTCCGCTCGACCTACGACTACGGGCCCGTCGGCGTGCTGCTGCTGCGCAACGTCAAGGACGCCTGGTGGCGGTCGATGGTCCAGCTCCGGCACGACGTGGTGGGCCTCGACGCGGCGATCCTGTCGCCCCCTGCCATATGGGAGGCGTCGGGCCACCTCCAGAACTTCACCGACCCGCTGGTCGACTGCCGGGTCTGCCGTGAGCGGTTCCGGCTCGACAAGCTCGACGACCCCGAGGTGTGCTCGAACTGCGGGGCCAAGCAGAGCTTCACGGAGGCCCGGCAGTTCAACCTCATGTTCAAGACCTTCGCCGGCCCGGTCGAGGGGGCGGGCGCCGAGGTGTTCCTGCGGCCCGAGACGGCCCAGGGCATGTTCGTGAACTTCAAGAACGTGCTGGAGACGTCGCGCAAGCGGCCGCCGTTCGGCATCGCCCAGATCGGCAAGTCGTTCCGCAACGAGATCACGCCGGGCAACTTCGTCTTCCGCACCCGTGAGTTCGAGCAGATGGAGCTGGAGTACTTCGTGCCGCCGGCCGAGGGGCCGCAGTGGTACGAGTACTGGTGCCGGACGCGGATCCAGTGGTACCTCGACCTGGGCATGCCCGCGTCGAGGCTGCGGCTGCGCGCGCACGAGACCGACGAGCTCTCGCACTACTCGGCGGGGACGAGCGACGTCGAGTACCTCTTCCCCTGGGGCTGGGACGAGCTGGAGGGCATCGCCAACCGCACGGACTACGACCTGCGCCAGCACGCTGAGCACTCGGGCGAGCGCCTCGACTACTTCGACCAGGCGACCGGCGAGCGCTACATCCCGCACGTGATCGAGCCCGCCGCGGGGGCCACCCGCACGGCGATGGCCTTCCTCATGGCCGCGTACGACGAGGAGGAGGTGGCGCGGGAGGGCCAGGGCAAGGGCGAGGTGCGGACCGTGCTGCGCTTCCATCCCCGCATCGCCCCGTACAAGGTCGCCGTGCTGCCCCTGTCGAAGAAGGCCGAGCTGCAGGACCCGGCCAACGAGGTGCTGGCCCTGCTCCAGCCCCACCTCATGTGCGACTACGACGAGACCCAGGCCATCGGCCGCCGTTACCGGCGCCAGGACGAGCTGGGGACCCCGTACTGCGTGACGGTCGACTTCGACACCCTGGAGGACCGGGCGGTGACCGTCCGCGACCGCGACTCGATGGCGCAGGACCGGGTGCCGATCGCCGACCTGCTGGCGAACCTCCAGGCCCGGCTCGACGCCTGAGATCGGACGCCGAGCGGAGCGGGTGCTCGCCAGGGCCGACGCATGGCGATGGTGGTCGGGAGCACAGGCTCGACGGCTCGGCCGGCGGGCCGGCGCGGCCGCGCGGTGACCGGGAGAGACGTGACCCGTCCGGGCCTTCGCCGAACCGCGCCGGGCCCGGCGGCGGCCCGACGCGTGGCGGTGCGGCGGCGACCGCGCAGCCGGGCGCCCGCGGTGTAGGCATCGGGGGTGCCCAGGACCCCCAGCGGACCATGGATCGACTTCGAGCTGGTGCAGGCCGCCTGCGCGTACGCCGCGGCGGTGCACCGCGAC